>DASQMK010000111.1:0-5315 GCA_035645575.1 Metabacillus sp. | reverse complement strand
CAGCATATGTCTTTAGGAACAAGCAGTTAAGTAATGACCTTTTCAAAAAGGTCGGTCTTCCCGTCACATATCGTGTGTTCAGAAATGAAAATTGGTCAGTATATTGAAAAATTGTGTTTAAAGGGGGACTGATATCACTATATACATGTTCTTCACCAAAATTGGAAATCATAGTGATGTCCATTACTTGGATTGTTTTTTGACCAATATATATGATCTCCAATGGGGTGGATTTTTTATATGCATTTATACCTCCATTATGAGTTTTGCAACACGTTCGCCATATTTAAATGTATCGGCAATTTGGTAATTTAGTGTAAACAACGATATTTTATCATATCGCATGTCTTGTCCCCCCCCTCTTATTGTAATGGGAATTATCAATATAAATTAAGCGATGAACTTTGAATAAATCTTTTCTTCTAATAAGTATCAAGTCTGTAATGAACAGCCTCCTAGTTGTTTGGTCAAGTCATCTTGTGTCCAAATACTCATATTTATAGCCTTCTTTGTTTTATTTGTACATTTCCCCTTTAATATCCAAACAAATTTTTGCTAACTGGAATTTTAAAAGAAATCGGTAACTAGCAGAACAATATATGTGTAAGGATTTTAAGCCTCGAATATTGTCGTTACTTGTAAAAAGTGTCTAATTCTATTATACTTTAATACTGCGAGTTTTTAGTTAGGAATAGGATTTATTGTCAAATTATGTAGAAAAAAGATTGACAGTCTTAATTTATTTTTAGGTTTATTACAATTTTGAAGGTAGATTTTAAGATACGATAAATGGAATTAATTTTTGGGTATATTTGGTCTGTTTACCAAGAATAATGTTACATCTTAAAATTATTTGGTGAATTTTATATAAGGATGTCGTAAAATAAATGCGTTATTATAATGAGTAACTAAGCTAATAGCATCATGTTAGTTATTGGAGGTTATTGTATTATGAAAGGTATTATCTTAGCAGGTGGATCTGGGACTAGACTATATCCTATAACTCAAGCGGTCTCAAAACAGCTATTACCCGTATACGATAAACCTATGGTGTATTATCCTCTTTCAGTACTAATGTTAGCGGGGATAAGAGAAATATTAATTATCTCAACCCCTCACGATTTACCTCTATATAAAAAGTTATTTTCAGATGGGAGCAGTTTAGGACTTTCAATTTCATATGCGGAGCAAGAACAGCCAAGAGGATTAGCGGAAGCTTTTATTGTCGGAGAGCATTTTATTAAGGATGATAACGTTGCCCTTGTATTAGGGGACAACATTTTTTACGGACAGGGCTTAACAGATACATTACAAAGGGCAGTAAATCTTAAAGAAGGAGCAGTTATATTCGGATACTATGTAAAAGACCCAACGGCTTATGGAGTTGTTGAGTTTGACGCGAATGGGAATGTAATTTCCATTGAGGAGAAGCCGGAAAATCCAAAGTCTAACTATGCCGTGCCGGGATTATATTTTTATGACAATGAAGTTGTTAGTATTGCTAAAAGCATTAAACCATCCCCACGTGGAGAGTTGGAGATAACTTCCGTAAATGAAGAATATCTCCGAAGAGGTAAATTGAAAGTAGAGATATTCGGAAGGGGAATGGCTTGGTTGGATACAGGTACCCACAGCAGCCTACTTGAAGCGAGCAATTTCGTTGAAGCCGTACAGCATAGACAGGGGTTATATATAGCTTGTATCGAAGAAATTGCGTATCGGAAAGGGTATATAAATAAGGAACAATTATTGAAACTTGCGGAACCATTAATTAAAACAGAATATGGAAAGTATTTAGTTCATATAGCGAATACTAACTAAAAGATAAACGGGAACTTATGCTATCCTAGTCACCCCTTATTCCCGATCTTCCAGGTTAAAGCAGGGGCGGCCAGAATAAGTAGCCCCGTTAGAAAGTATGGGTGCATTTCGAAAAATTTTAAATAGAATACCGTTTTTTCAATTTCTTGAGGGATAAATATCATTTTTCAATAGTTTAAATTTGAAAAAATATTAAAAGAGGTAGTGAAGGGGCATGAAAACATATTTAGTTACAGGTGGAGCAGGATTTATAGGTTCTAACTTCATACAATACATGTTGAAAAAGTACAACGATATTAAAATCATTAATGTTGATTTACTAACATATGCCGGAAATTTAGAAAATTTAAAAGATGTTGAGACAAACCCGAACTATACCTTTGTGCAGGCCGATATTTGCAATAGAGAGGCGATTGAAAAAATATTTATAGAGCATGATATCGACTATGTTGTGAATTTTGCGGCCGAATCACATGTTGATAGAAGTATTTCAGATCCGGAAGTTTTTGTTAAAACGAATGTGCTAGGAACATTAAACCTACTTAATATCTCTAGAAATTATTGGCTAATTGGTGATGATGTTTACAAAGAAGGAAAAAAATTTCTGCATGTGTCAACTGATGAAGTTTATGGTTCATTAGGAGAAACGGGTTATTTTACGGAGGCTACACCGCTTGATCCACATAGTCCGTATTCTGCAAGTAAGGCTTCATCTGATTTACTTGTAAAAGCGTTTTTTGATACTTATAAAATGCCTGTAAACATTACAAGATGTTCAAATAACTATGGCCCATATCAATTTCCTGAAAAGCTTATTCCATTGGTCATAAACAACTGTTTAAACCATAAAGAAATTCCTGTATACGGGGACGGTTTAAATATAAGGGATTGGCTTTACGTCGAGGATCATTGCAAAGCAATAGACATTGTAATTAATAATGGAATTTATGGGGAAGTATACAATATCGGTGGACATAACGAGAGAACAAATATTCAAATTGTTAAAGTTATCATTGACTATATTAATAAAAATGTAGATGAGAGTGTAACGGAATCATTAATTAAATTTGTGAAGGATAGGAAAGGCCATGATCGAAGATATGGTATTGACCCAACTAAAATTAGAAATGAACTTGGTTGGGAGCCGGAAACAAAGTTCGAGGACGGAATCGTAAAAACGATTGAATGGTATCTTAACAATCGAGAATGGATAAATAATGTTACAAGCGGAGAATACCAAGAGTATTATCGCAAAACATATTCTAAATAATTCTCGCGCAAAGCAAGAGAAGGGAAATGTGTATGGTACAGAGTATCAAAAGGATATTAAAGAGATATTTGCTAAAGCATGAGATTAGTGATGTGAAAATTAATGATAGGGGAGAACTAAACTTCACCCTTAACAAGTTGGTGCCTTTATTGTTTGTTAAGAGATTCTTGGTTATTAGGGATAGAGACACCGGAAGAAGAGTGGAAGCAGTTATCATGCGAAATAGAGCAACATTCCTTTTAGACGAAGTTTTCGGAATGTGCGAAAATGGAAAGCTTGATATATATATGAAGCTATATCTTTTCAAAAGTAGACTTTTAAAAAGAACGTCGTATAATAGGGCAATTAAATTGCTCGAATATAAAGATGCGAAAGCGCAATCAAAAATTAAACTTTATAGAACAGCGAAAAATAATTTGTCTTTAACAATCTCAAAAACGTTATTTAATCATAAAATAAACGACTTGAAAGCGGTAGGACAAAATATTTATTTAGGTGGCGTTATCGAATATTTTGGAGAGTCAGTCCCTAGTGTTTGTGAGATTATTTTACACAGAAGAGATAACAATAAGGCCTACGGTTTTAAATTGAGTATGGTGGAGTCCGAGAGAAAAGTTTATAAATATAGCGGCACTATACCTTTGGAAGTACTCAGGGATGATTTAATTATTAATTCTAGATGGGATATTTCTATTCAGCTAAGAGATGAGCAAAATAACGTTATCCATAGAGAGCTAATTAATTTGAGTGATTTTAGGGACTTCAAGAGGGAAGAGGAGAGATACATATTAAATATTACTGATGATCAAGATAATATTGTATCTCTCTATGCTACCATGGGAATTCAAAGTTTAGCTTTGTGGTATACAGACAAAGAGCAGTTTGACAGAACATATAAAATTGCCATGGGAAAAAGTGTGTTCAACGAAACGTGCGAAAATGAAGACTTAAATGAAAAAATGGTCTTCTTTGAAAGTTTCCTTGGGAAAAATTATTCGGGAAATCCAAAGTATATTTATGAGGAAATGTTGAAGGATAAAAGATTTAAAGATTTTAAGTTTGTGTGGTCTTATAACGGGAATAACCCAGAAGCAATCCCTGGAAACCCGATAATAGTAAGCAGAGAAACGGAAGATTACTATAGGTATTTAGCAAGAGCGAAATATTGGGTTAATAATATTGTGTTCCCTGTTCACAGAAAGCGCGAGGGAAATGTTTATATTCAAACATGGCACGGAACCCCGTTGAAAAAATTGGGATTCGATATTGAAATTGAAGGACCGGAAACACTGGCGAGGGAAAACTTTTATATTGAATCACGCAACTGGGATTATCTGATATCGGCTAACCAATATTCAACAAAAATTTTCCAAAGAGCATTTAAATATAAGAAAGAATTTTTAGAAATAGGTTACCCGGCAAACGATATTTTTTATAGCGACGATTTACAGGATAAAGTGAAAGAAATTAAAAAGAAGCTAAATATTCCGAGTGATAAAAAGGTAATTTTATATGCTCCTACCTGGAGAGACAATGAAATGGTTAGCTCATGGAAACACACGTTTAATTTAAAATTTGACTTGGATGAATTTTACCAAAATCTTAAAGATGAATATGTATTGGTGTTGCGAATGCACCATTTAGTGGCTGAGGCAATCAAAATTGATGAGAAATACAGAACTTTTGTATACGAGTTATCCAAATATGATGATATCCAGGAGCTATATGTCATTTCTGATATTATCGTAACAGATTATTCCTCGGTGTTCTTTGATTTTGCCAATTCTAAGAAACCGATGTTGTTCTTTGCTTATGATTTTGAAATTTACAAAAATGATATAAGAGGTTTTTATTTAGATATGGAAAAAGATCTCCCGGGTCCAATTCTAAGGACGGGCCGTGAGTTATTAGAAACGATTATGAACATAGATGAAGTTTCGGAAAAATATGAAGAAAAATACAAGCAATTTTATAACACATACTGTTATTTAGATGATGGAAAAGCGGCTAGACGCGTCATTGAAAAGGTATTTGAGATATAGTTTTTTCTGTTGCGATAATATAAATCGTGCAAGTAAAGGTGTGATGTTAGGTGAAGAAAAATGTTTTAGTATTCCCTTGCGGTTCGGAAATAGGATTGGAAATACACAATGCGTTAAAGTTTGTAAAAAATATTAATTTATATGGCGGCTCTAGCGTTTCGGATCACGGAAAATTCGTTTAT
>DASQMK010000110.1:0-2025 GCA_035645575.1 Metabacillus sp. | reverse complement strand
ATAATCTATAGCTTCCACCATTAAAAGTTAGTATATGCGCATGGTGTATTAGACGATCTACTAGAGCTGCTGTAAGCCTAGAATCAATAAAAATTCTATTCCATTGACTAAATTCAAGATTTGAAGTAATTATTAAGCTCTTCTGTTCATACCAGTCTGCAATAAGTTGAAATAATAGTTCAGAACCTTCCTTACTAAAAGGTAGATAGCCCATTTCGTCTAGAATGATTAAATCTACCTTTTCAAACTTTTTCCTAAAGGTAGGCAATTTATCCTGTTTCAAAGCCTGCTCCAATTGCTCAATCAGAAGAGATACACGATAAAACCTCACCTAATAGCCCATCTCACATGCTTTTCTCCCTAACCCCGTTGCTAAATGCGACTTTCCAGTACCTGGTGCTCCAATTAATACAACATTTTGCTTTTGTTTAATGAAATCAATACTTATTAACCCATCTTTATCAATATGAGTAGGAAATCGAATTCTTTCGTTCCACTCGTAATTACTTAAACTCTTCGAGTCTAAGAACTTTGCATTTCTAATAAGGCGTTGTACCTTTGCTTTCTCACGTAATCGAAACTCTTCTTTAAACAAATCTTCTATATTATGGCTTGGTGATTCAAAGGGAATTTTCTCGTATATCTCTGATACATAAGCCAGCCGAAGAGACTTACACATAGAACGAATGGAATCACTCATGACTGGTGCCGCCTTTCCATAGAAGCCAAGGAATCATACTCAGACCAGTCAAGCCCGAAGGGATTCTCACTGTTTTCGGAAATTAGTTGTTGTAAAAGAAATCTTGAAATGTCTAAAAAAGATTTTTATCTAGGAATATTTACTTAATTACCGAAATAACAGAAGTATTCATTGATAAAATAAAACATCTTTTATTAAAATATAAACTGGGTATATTTGGTTTGTGGAGTGTGTTTATCAAGCACTCCTGGAGGAGAGATAGTAATAATGAAGATCTTAAAAGTATCTGATCTGAACATGTATGTAAACTCATTAAGTGAAAGCCTTCAGAATCAACAAAGGCAGTTTAAGCAAATTGAGATTTCAATTAATGAATTTATACAATTACAGGGGGTAATTGAAGGGGGAACGGGGGAAAGTATCCGTATGTTTTATAAAGACTATCACATTCCTTTTTTAAGATCGATGGATTCATTATTAAGTCAATATCAGCAAGTATTAAAGGATCTTCAAGCTGATTTATTTAATTTGGAGCCTGATGAAGCGGGCTATATCAATCAAGAATTCTTAGAAAATGATTTACATAATGGACTAGAAACGGTGGAGAAGAATACAATTGATTTGGTTGATCAAGTCAATGATAAGTCGAAGGAAATTCAGGATATTGTTAGTTTGCCTGAACTGGATGATAGCCAATTTCTATCCTCCGTTCAAACAGCTAAAAAACGTATACAAACAACGATTGATGAGCTGCATGCATTTGATTACAGACAAGTAAATCGTTTGGAAAGCATAGAAACAGAGTTAGAACATCTGCAAACTCTTATTAACCAGATAGATTCAAAGTTTACGAATAAGCAGATTCAACTTGATAGATATCATTTAGGTTCCATCCAAAATCCAACCTACGGAAGTGGATTACATCATGCATTAAGCTACTATGGTCGGAGTGAAGAATATTTTGGTTTAGAAGATGACTCACTTTTTTCTATATTTGGTTCAACTCCTATGAGACGTTCTATCCTTTTTCAAAATAACAATCAATTTACCAGTATAGAGCAAAATGAAAATTCAAATTCAAAAGTAAGTGATAATAATTTTCCAAGTTATTTAGATTTCGAATATAAGGAAAACATCGATTTATATGGACAATTAGGATCCCCTGGAATCGGCAATTATGGCGGTAAACTGGAAGTGAATATCGATCATCTAGATGTGGAAGCAGGAGCAAGCCTTGTTGATTCCAATAAAATGTTAAAAGAAAAAGGTTTAGATGAAGAGAAATATTATCAAAAGCTATTTTATGGTAACTTACAGGGGAAAAT
>DASQMK010000109.1:0-13648 GCA_035645575.1 Metabacillus sp. | reverse complement strand
TATGGCAATTGTGTACCCAATTGTCTGTATTTTTATTATAGATAATGTGAGATTTATAGAATATTTTCAAAAACCTGGGGCATCCTTTTCAGCTTTAGGCAATAAAATTTTGTCATTAGCTTTAGCAGATATATTGATCTTATCTTCTGGGCTAATTGGTGCGATTCTTTCAGGCGTGATCATTAAAATGCTCCGAAAAAGAGGCTACCAAATGTTTTAATATTGTCAACCAAAAGGCCGATCATCCAATTGATGACCGGCCTTTTTGCTTGTTTTTTGCCCAATCAGGACATGTTGGCTTTCAAACTGGTAAAATATGTCTCCTGTTAAATGTGAATATTTCCTCAACAAATTGGGAACGAATAGATTTGTGAGAGGAGTGAATAGGAAATATATGATCAGTATAAAAAGAGTATGTAGAAGGCTTTTCATGTCGATATTATTTCTTGGTGCACTAACAACAACTTTTGAGGTTATTTCTGGAGTGGAAGCTAAAGATGTAGTCAATTGGTATAATGAAGATCATACAAATATTGAAGATGAATCTAAAGGTGAAAATGATGGTAGGTTTCGATTTTTAGGACTTACATTTAAGTCGATGAATAGTGAACCATCAGTTCAAACAGAGATATCTTCTAGTGTTGAGGCGGTTAATCAAGAGGTATCATTAGAAGAAGCCATTGACTGGTCACAATATCCGGTGAAAAAGGTAGTTGCTACAGGTTATACAGCTGGAGTAGAGTCAACTGGGAAACATCCTGATCATCCAAGCTATGGAATTACATACTCAGGTGTGAAAGTAAAACGTGATTTATATTCAACAGTTGCAGCAGACCTAGATGTCTTTCCGTTAGGAACCATTCTTTTTATTCCTGGGTATGGCTATGGAGTTGTAGCAGATAAAGGTGGAGCGATTAAGGGTAATCGATTAGATCTCTACTATGAAACAGTAAATGATGTTTATAATAACTGGGGCAAAAAACAACTAGATGTGTATGTTGTAAAAATGGGTGACGGAAAGTTAACAGAAGAACAATTAAAAAAATTAAATGAAGAAGAATCTATGCAGGTATTTAGGCAGAAGTATATAAAGAGTAAAACAAAAAGCTAATGGTTAGTTGCCATTAGCTTCTTTGTATATCAAATTATGATGTTCAGCTATGTAATATTTACATGAAAAAAAAGTAATGTAATAACAAGGCAAGAAGAATGCCAGTTAAACCTCCAAAAAATACTTCAATAGGTTGATGACCGAGCAATTCTTTTAACTTCTTTTGTTTATCTTGATCAGCTTTTTGAGGCCATACCTTTGCTTCTTTAACAAATTTATTGAAATCTATTACAAGCTGATTAAGGACTGTTGCTTGTTCACCTGCATGTCTTCTAACTCCAGTTGCATCAAACATGGTAATGATGGCAAATACAGCTGAGATAGCAAAAATAGAGGAATCTAGACCATGATCAAGTGCTACTCCAGTTGAAAGGGCAGTAACAGCTGCTGAGTGTGAACTCGGCATCCCTCCTGTACTCGTGATTAAAGACCAATCCCATTTTCTTGAAACAATAAAATAGATCGGAACCTTGATGAATTGTGCAAAGAAAATAGCTGCTAGTGAAGCCAGTAAGGGAAAATTAAATAATAATTCCAATGTTATGCTCCTTTCATTCTGACATTCTTAGGAAGTATTCATCTATTTAAACAGAAATGATAAGAGTATTTCCACATTGATCTAAATCTGTAGATTCAACCGTTTAAAACTTCTCTAAACTGTAAATAGATAAAAGATTTTCTTCATTATAGCATATAACGATAGAACTTCTCGTTAAAGAATTTGTTTAGAAAACCTTTTATAATTCATTTGACTTATTATACTGTTTTAATCTTGTGCTTTAAAATGAAAGTGTATACATATATGGAGGTGCAGATGTTGGTATTTAAAGTACATCATCAATTAGAACAAATAGATCAGCAAGACACACTTGTTATTGGGCTTTATCAAAAAAACAGCAAACTAACAGGCATAGCAAAAGAGATAGATGAAAGATTAGGGGGTGACTTATCTCAGTTATTGAAAGAAGGGGATTTGCAAACGAAATATAAATCAATTACTAAGCTACATACCCTAGGAAAGCTTTCTTTTAAACGGATATTCTTTGTTGGATTAGGAAAAGAAGAGAAGCTTTCCTTTGATCGATTAAAGAAGGTATTTGGAGAGTTATTTAAAACGATTCAAAAGGCGAAGCATCAAAGTCTCATCATTGCGCTTGATTCCTTTCACAGTGAAGAAAGTGGGGATCAAGAAGTTGCACATGCATTAGCTGAGGCATTTGCTCTTTCAACATATAAAATTTTAGATTATAAGCAAAAATCAAATGAACCTGAAAAAATGATTGAAACGGTTCATATCCTTTCAGAGAATGGGGATCTGAATGAGATAAAATCGTGCCTGGAAGTTGGGTATGCATTTGGAACAGGTACAAACAGTGCTAGAACACTAACCAATATGCCGCCTAATCTCCTAACGGCAACTGAACTTGCTGCGTATTCTGTAGAGCTTGCCAAAAGGTACCAATTTGACTTTGAGATCCTTGAAAAGGATGATATGGAGCGTCTTGGTATGGGGGCACTGTTAGCTGTTAATAAAGGTTCTGAAGAGCCGCCAAAAATGATTGTGTTAAAGTACCAAGGAAAAGAAGAGTGGACTGATGTTATAGGGCTTGTTGGAAAAGGGATTACCTATGATACAGGCGGATACTCTATTAAGCCGAAGGATGGAATTGTTGGCATGAAAACAGATATGGGCGGCGCTGCAGCTGTTTTAGGTGCCATGGAGATTATTGGTGAGACAAGACCTGAACAAAATGTTGTAGCTGTTATTCCATCAACAGACAATATGATTAGTGGCGGGGCATTTAAGCCAGATGATGTGATTGTTTCCTTAAGTGGAAAAACGATTGAGGTATTAAATACTGATGCAGAAGGGCGATTGGCTCTAGCAGACGGTATAACATATGCAAAATTTCATGGAGCTAATTATTTAGTAGATGTGGCAACCTTAACAGGAGGAGTCATTATTGCGTTAGGGACTGAAACGACTGGGGCAATGACAAATAATGAAGCACTATTTGAGCAAGTTCTTCAAGCCTCTCATGAATGTGATGAGCCTGTTTGGCGTTTGCCGATTTCAGAAAATGATAAAAAACGAGTTCGCAACAGTAAAATGGCAGATCTTAATAATTCACCTGGAAGAGAGGGGCACGCAATTATGGCGGGCACCTTTATTGGTGAATTTGCTGAGAATACACCTTGGGTACATCTTGATATTGCGGGCACAGCAACTACTTCAAAGGAAAGCGAATTAGGCCCGTCAGGTGCGACAGGTGTAATGACTAGAACATTAGCAACTTTTGTAGAGAGGTTTGAAAACAATATATAAATACAAAGGAGGATGACTTGGTTCATCCTCTTTTTCCTTGAAAGATAAGAAAGTATATAATTTCTACCTAGTGTTGGTGTCTAGTTCCGAAGCACAGGATCTGCAAGTGAGTCGTGGAGATTGACGTAGCGTATTTGACTGCCAAGCGCCCGCAACTAGTGAACTTCACACTCCTCCTTATGATAAGTCAACATCGACGCTTGCGCTATTCGTGTTTCTTTTTCCCGACCTAAACAGAAAATATAGTTTTCTGCGTGTTTACGTTAAGTCGGATAAGTCTCGCTATCCATTAGAGGAAAGTATACCTCTAATGGAAGTCTCGCTTTATCTCATATGGAGTGCTCCAGTTCATACGTTGATGAACGGGTCCCTTGCACTTTTAGGATAGTATATTGAAATACTAATTGACAATTTTATAAAAAGTATGATAAATTAAACTCCGTTGTTTCATTCTCTACCATATTAGCAAACTAAAGGATTTTTTGGGGGTATTGACGTTGAATGCAGTCATTATAGCAGTCATTGCTATGCTTGTATTAAGTTTATTAAGAATAAATGTTGTTTTTGCTCTTGTGTTAGGGGCTTTAATAGGTGGATTAACAGGAGGCTTAGGCTTAGCCGCAACGATTGAGACGTTTACTAATGGTTTAGGTGGTAATGCTACAGTAGCGCTAAGCTATGCCCTATTAGGAGCTTTTGCGGTTGCGTTAACAAAAACTGGCCTACCAGATGCCATGGTATCTAGTGTTATAAAAGTAGTTGGTCGCGATGGAGAACCTAGAAGAAAAACGTTATCAAAGGTACTTATTGTCTTAATGATTTTAATTATGGCAATTTTTTCTCAAAATCTAGTACCTGTGCATATTGCTTTTATTCCGGTTTTGATTCCACCACTTTTAAAGGTATTAAATGAGCTTGAGGTTGATCGCAGATTAATTGCAACAGTGATTACGTTTGGATTAATTACACCATATATGTTTTTACCTGTTGGATTTGGTGCTATTTTCCATGAAATTATGCAAAATAATATGCAGGAAAGTGGTTTAACTGTATCTTTATCTTCCATTCCAAAAGCAATGGCTATCCCTGCTATTGGCATGGTTTTGGGGCTTCTTATTGCTGTTTTCTTTACGTATCGTAAAAAAAGACAATATGAAACTCGTGAAATATCTGGACAAAAAATGACAGAAATCTATACGAAAAAAAGTATTACGGTAGCCATTCTAGCAATTATTGTCTCTTTATCTGTTCAACTATATTTGTCTCAGAAACTTGGAGTTGAAGGGATGATTTTTGGTGCTCTAGCTGGCTTAAGTATTTTATTTATTGGCGGAGTATTAAAGCGTAATGAAGCAGATGTGATGATGACAAATGGAATGAAGATGATGGCATTCATCGGTTTCGTTATGATTACAGCTTCGGGATTTGCAAGTGTTTTAAAGGAAACAGGACATGTTGAGAAGCTAGTAGAAGATGCAGCAAGTATGATTGGGGGAAATCAGGCGCTAGGAGCGATATTAATGTTGATTGTTGGTCTTCTTGTCACAATGGGAATTGGTTCATCATTTTCAACAATCCCTATTATTACGACTATTTTCGTACCGTTATGCTTGGAGTTAGGATTTAGCCCAATGGCAACGATTGCTATAGTAGGAACAGCTGCTGCACTTGGTGATGCGGGTTCACCTGCTTCAGACAGTACACTTGGTCCAACATCTGGTTTAGCAACAGATGGAAATCATCATCATATTTGGGATACGTGTGTGCCAACGTTTGTCCATTACAATATTCCACTTATTATATTTGGTTGGATCGCAGCACTAATTTTATAAAGGTCTTCATGAGAAAAAACTTGGTTCATTTTATACCAAGTTTTTTCTCATTATATTTAATTTCCCCAATAATTCTTCATCATCCCATTCTAGTACGGTTTCTACTAATTCAGGATTTTGCTCCAGTATCTCTCTCTCGAATTCTTCTCTATCTTTTATATCTAAAAAATATTTCTTTATAACAAGTGCTTTCATCTTTACACCTCTTTCATTTACTCTACTATTTTTATAACCAAAACTAGTAAACATTATACATAAAACCGTACAAAATAGTAAAAAATATGAATCTGATTTTTTTCGACAAAGTCTTTCCTTGTTTAACCTATTTTATCCATTGTATGATAATACTAGCCTATTTTGTTCTGTTTTGGTGTTTTGTTGAAAGGAAGGTTTTTAGCCTTCGGGACAAACCAAGTTTTTCTAAGGAGGTTGTTACCATGGTATGGATAAAAAATCATATGCTGATGATAGCTAGTATCATAGTTGTTGCAATTAGTCTTGGATTTTTAGGGTATATTTTAGTAGATATGATGAATCAAAAAGCAACTTCAACATCCTCTCAAAAAGTAGAGGAGGAAGTCCAAGAAAGCGCAAACACCTCAGAGGCTGTATCGGAAGAAGTGATCATGAATAACAATCCATTTGGAAGTGAAAACTCAACATTATCAGAAGAGGACATTCTCAACTATATGCATGGCATGTCTCATCAAAAGGTTATTGCAGATGAAAAATGGCTACATTACGAAATGACGAATGAACGTATATTATTTCTGATAACCGTAATAGAAAATGGTCAATATGAACATGAGGAAGTAGTATTGGATATTTTGAATCGTTGGAAAGAAGGAGATTTCTCTCAAGCTGATAAGGATCATAATGCGATCTGGAGCATACAAGGAGGGACAATCGGTAAAGCAACTGGTGTCATGTCTGCAGAGCAGGAGCAACAGTATATTGAAGATTATCAAAAAAGTATCAAATAAGAGATAGAGACTATCTATAAAAAAGCCTATGTCAGTAGACAAAGGCTTTTTTAGGTCACTTAATGATTAAGCAGCGATTCTTTTATTCGTTGCCTTTGTCACAGCAAAATAAATTCGAGGGGCAAGCAGGGCACCTAGAATTGTAAAGGCAACATCTTTCACAATAAACCATGCCATAATTCCCCAAGCAGCACCATACGACATTGGAGCATTCATCCATACATTTAACGCAAGCCACATGTACGTTGTACCTATAATATAGATAAGTGTAATTCCAACAAATGATGCAGACAAGAAAGCAAAAAGCTTCTTTTCTTTACTTAATTCAAGGATTTTACCGACTGCATAAGCTGTTACAATATAAGATAAAATAAATCCACCAGTGCTTTGAAATAACACACTTATTCCACCACTAAATTGAGCGAAAACAGGGGCACCGGCAATTCCAACTAATGCATAAATGGTCATTGATAATGCACCAAGCCTGCTGCCCAATAAAAGCCCTGCTAAAATACAGAAAAAAGGCTGCATTGATAATGGAACACCTGCCACTTGAAGAAATGGTGCCCAAGACGTAATATTAGCACCGATAGCCATTAGTGCAGCAAACATGCCAACTAATGAAATATCGTATGTAGTTAACTTTCTTTTCATTTTATACTCCCCTTTTTTTAAATCTTTAAAGAAAGAATAATACAGAAAAGGAAAGAGTGTCAACTTGTTTTTATGTTTGGTTAACAAAAATAAAATACAGGAGAGGATATCCTATGTATTTTGGAAAACAGAAAAAAACACATAGCAATGGGAGGGTTCCTCCGAATCAAAATGTCACTACGACATTTCCGATTTTACACACAGGGAGTGTTCCTTATTACGAGGATATAACGAAGTGGAATTTACAAATATATGGTCTAGTAGATCATCCCAAGCTTCTGACTTTAGAGAATATAAAGGAAAATTACCCACAATCAAAACTTGTAAATGACATTCATTGTGTAACGGGCTGGTCTAAGCTAGATGCAAGTTGGCAAGGAGTTAAAACAGTCGATTTATTAGAGGGGGTTCACATACAACCTCATGCTAAATATGTCATTCTACATGCAGAGGAAGGGTGGACGACAAATTTATCTATTGATGACTTTATGAAGGAAACAGCTCTATTAGCTCATAGCTATAACGATGAGCCGTTAACTCCAGAACATGGCTATCCACTTCGAGCTGTCATCCCTCAACTATATTTTTGGAAGAGTGCAAAGTGGATTAGAGGAATTCAATTCACAGAACATAATCACCCAGGTTTTTGGGAAAGAAATGGTTATCATATGGAGGGAAACCCTTGGCTTGAGCAAAGGTACAGTTTCGATTGAGTGACTATTTTTTATCATTGAAGAAGAATGGAGTTCGCCAATAGATTATGAAACAGGACTTAAAAAAAGACAGCTATCCAAAGATAACTGTCAACTATTAATTCGGAGGTAGTATTATTCTATTTATTTTTCTATCAAGTGTTCGTCCAATTACTATAAATAGTGAAATAGCATTTATTAAATATACTAATTCACTATACATAGCTGGTAAGACATAAAGGAGTAGTAGTACAATAGACTGGGATGTAGATTTTATCTAGTCTTGCCTGATAGCATAAATTTCACCAAATAATGGATGGTTTATAACGGTAATTGTTAGTGGAATTTCTACATTAGTGGAGTTTATTGTTACGAATTGCTGCATGAACTCAAGTGTTTTAAAATCCCCATATGAATAGATATGGGGACTTATACCTTACCCTTTCATATCAATGCTTTTTCCAAGGGTAGGGTGGGGTGCTTCTATAGCTTTTAAAAGTTGTTCATTACTTTGCTGTGAAGTTTCCATTACTTTTTTAGCTAAAGCAATACCAACATTTTGACTTAATGAAGCTTGTTTTAATCCTATCGATAATGCAGCAATATCCAAGGTTTTCACCCCCTCACCATTTGTATCGGTAAAGTAAACAAATGATGAAGGATATTGTGTGAAGAAGTAAAATATAAAAAAGACAGACGAATCTGTCTTTTTAGCATAAGCCTTTTTTAGTTCATTAAATGTTCCCTTTGTAAAACCTCTTTAACTGATTTGTATACATAGCCAAGATCATCGGCAACTGCTTTATATGTGATTTCCCCATCCATTACATTGACTCCTGCTTGAAGGGCAGGACTTTCACTGATGGCACGATATACACCTGTATTAGCAATTTGTAATGCATAAGGAACGGTAACATTTGTAAGAGCGATTGTTGATGTCCGTGGAACAGCTCCTGGCATGTTGGCCACCGCATAATGTAATACACCGTGCTTTTCATACGTTGGATTATCATGAGTTGTTATATGGTCAACCGTTTCAACAATTCCGCCTTGATCAATTGCAACATCAACAATGACAGAACCTGGCTTCATTGCTTGGACCATTTCTTCTGTAACAAGAGTTGGAGCCTTTGCCCCTGGAATTAATACCGCACAAATGAGTAAATCAGCTTCAGCAACTGCTGTTGCAATGTTCATTGGATTTGACATTAACGTTTTGATTTGAGTACCAAAAATATCATCTAGCTGACGTAAGCGGTCTGCACTTAAATCGATAATTGTCACATCCGCCCCTAAGCCGATTGCCATCTTTGCAGCATTTGTACCAACAACACCGCCGCCGATAATCGTTACTTTTCCGCGACTAACCCCAGGTACACCAGCTAGTAATATTCCTTTTCCCCCTTTAGGTTTTTCAAGGAATTGCGCTCCTATTTGTGCAGCCATACGTCCAGCAACTTCGCTCATTGGTGTAAGCAATGGCAGCGTTCGATTAACGGTCACTGTTTCATAAGCAATGGCTGTTACACCGCTATCCTTCAAGGCTTGGGCTAAATCAGGCTCTGCTGCAAGATGTAAATAAGTGAATAAAATTAATCCTTTTCGAAAATAAGCATATTCAGATGGAAGAGGTTCTTTCACTTTCATAACCATTTCTGCTTCTTCCCATACTTTTGCAGCTGTGTCAATAATTTCTGCACCTGCTTGTTGGTAATCTTCATTCTCAAAACCGCTTCCTGCACCTGCTTGATCTTCAATTAAGACACGATGTCCAAATGCAACTAATTGTGTAACTCCACCTGGAGTTAAGGCGACTCGATTTTCATTATTTTTAATTTCCTTTGGAACCCCGATAATCATAAATAAACCTTCCTCCTTTAAAGCCTAATATTTATATGGTTTCTATTTATTAATGCAAGTATAAATAAAAAACAAATAAATATCTTTGTTTAAAAATGAGAAAGGTTTTGACCTTGTTTGTGGAAAATCACAAAGACATATGCTCTAGCTTTAAATGTAAGTAGATCGTGATCTTTTGGTTCATGTTTTTAAGGTTTAATTCACCGATTTCTGAAATTCTCTTTAGTCGATAATTTAATGTATTAATATGAATATTAAGTGCTTTTGAAGCCTCATGCACATTGCTATCATGATCCAGAAAGACTTCAAGTGTATGAACAAGATTTGTGCTGTGACGCTGATCATACTCTTTTAGTCTTGTAAGTGAATAATGTTGATAGCCTGATTCTTTTCGTTGTTCATATAAAATATCTAAATACTGATAAAAACCAAGCTCTGAAAAACTAGTTAATTTGGTTGTTTCTTTAGGAAACCGCTTCTTAAGTGAGAGTACAGCAACAGCTTCTTTATAGCTTTTTTCAATAAAGTTAGGGGCAGAAAAAATTCCTCCTATGCCTGCCGTCACATTTTTTAAGTTATATCTCTCGTTAAGTTGTCGAATGGTTGAAAAAGTAAAGTGCTTGATATCTGTTAGTGGTGAAGTGCTTTTTGCTGATAATAGGATAATGAGCTCATCAAAATCAAACGTATATAATAAAATATTTACTTGCTGAGTTGTTTGAAGTAAGTAAGAAAGCTTCTTCTCTGCTTCATCATTTATTTCCTGAGGAAATTTATAAATAACCACCGAGAACGGAGATGGTATAGATAAATTTAACTCATGGAAACCTTGTGTAATTTCATGCTCTGTTGAGACATGCCCTGTGAGAAGCTTCCAAAAAAACTCTTGATTTCTTTCCTCTTTTTTTGTTTTTCGAACTTGTAATTTCAGCATTTTGTTTTTTACAGCTCGTGCCGCTTTTTTTAAAAGTAATAGATCTGATTGTTGGAGCTGCTTTTCAATTTCTAATGCCCATATAAAACCAAGCACCTCATCATTTTTCCAGATCGATATTGCGATGCGGTTGCCTAGGCCAACTTCATCAATATTTTTTACCCGAATAGGTTCATCAGTGTTAAGGAGTTTTGGAATAGTTCCATCCTTCCATAAGCTATTAATGACCTTTTCGGGAACTCTTCTTCCGATAATAGTAGAAATGCGTGCAGGATCGGTTCTGTCGTCATGTGTGCTGTAGGCTAGTAATCTATGGTTCACATCTTCGATTGTAATTGGACATTGAAGGACTTCACTAATCTTTTCTGCTACATCCTCTAAACGGTCAAAATGATAGTTGAATGGGTCTTTTGAAAATCCTGTCATGGTATCCCTACTTTATTTATCAATTTATATATGTATATGTTGATTTTAGCTTAGTATTAAGGTACATGTTTGTCAAAGACAAAAATGTTGAATTGACATTCTTGCATTTCAGTATCACGTATGCTAAAAAAGAAAAAGAAATTGGAAGAACGATCCAAATGAAAGTGAGCTGACATAGATGAATTATTATATCGTAACAGGTGCTTCCCGAGGCTTAGGAGAAGCCATTGTAAAAGAAATAGTAGGGCAAGATTGTACAATTATTTGTTTGTCCAGAAACGTGAACCCTTCACTTGACAAAATAGCTGCTGAAAAACAAACTCCCATTTCATTTATTGAATGTGATTTGTCAAATATACAGCAGCTGCCTGATTTGATAAAACAGTTATTTTCAAAAATAGATATTGAACATGCACAAAAAATAACGTTAATTAATAATGCCGGTACTGTTAATCCGATAAAAGAAGCAGGTAGTGCAAATCAAGAGGAATTAATACTACATGTTCATCTAAATTTCTTAACTCCAATGTTATTGAGTGAGGCTGTGATACGAGAAACAAAAGGAACCTCTACAGATGGTGTAATTGTGAATATAACATCTGGGGCAGCAAATCGGCCCGTTCCAGGCTGGAGTGCATATTGCAGCACAAAAGCTGGATTAAATATGTATACAAATACAGTTGGTACTGAACAAGAAGAGAAACATACAAACATCACATCGATTGCGTTTTCTCCAGGCATTATGGATACAGACATGCAAGGAACAATTAGAAAAGCAACAAAGGACGAATTCTCTTCCATCGAACAATTCAAGGAATATTATGAAAAGGGTCTCCTGCGATCACCAAGCTTTGTTGCTAGGACTTTAATAAAACTTTTATCAGGTCCGTTAGAAAACGGCAGAGTATATGATATTAAAGAATTTTTATCCCACTCTTAACGGGTAGTAAGATCCCTACCTCAAGCTTCTGAGTTTACAAAAGGATAGGTGGCGGATAACTGCCTGTAAAGGTCCGATTGGTTCAACTAACCATCAGGGGTATGAAGATAGCACAACTGACGGAAGTTACACTTTATAGGAAAAAAGTTCGATTTCTGAATAAGACAAAAGAAACGATTTTTGTAGTATAATAATAATTCCTAAAGGAAAATGAGATTTCTTCTTATATCCTATTTTCCTTTAGAAAAAAATTTTAAAAAATTACCAAAAAAAATGTCAACTGTTGTAATATTAACAATAGATCATAAAATGAGAGAGTTTATCATTTAGAGTACTAGTAATGAGGGACAGAGGTGGCTGAAAATTAGACATAGAAAAAATAAAAAGTATGCCGTCGTTATCTCTGTAACAATTTTAATTATCATGGTGTTTTCAGCATTTAATTTGTATACTACTTATTCAAATACACGTAAAACGATTGACCTGACAATTGGTTATCAAGCCATTTCAAATACAAATCATGCTT
Source organism: Metabacillus sp. (assembly GCA_035645575.1). GTDB lineage: Bacteria > Bacillota > Bacilli > Bacillales > Bacillaceae > Metabacillus. The sequence goes on along the minus strand of DASQMK010000109.1, from coordinate 1,364 downwards.
TGGAATTTTTGGATAAATCTATTTTTGAAGATTTATATAAAAATCCAAATGGACATAATAAAGAGCTCAAGGCACAACTTAATGAAATGAAACGATACTTAGGGGCTGAAAATGTTTATATTGTGCAACCCGACCGAAATAAGGAATTAATTGTTCGCGCACATAGCACTCGTAAAGGAGACAGGAAAGCTACCGTGGCTTGCTGTGAACTTTCTCAAGAATTTATAAACCAGTTTACGAAAAATAAATCTTTTTTTATGAAAATTAGAGAGGGGTCGAATCAACATTCGATTATGTCGGCAGTTCCTATCATAAATAGTGATGGGGTACATAAGGGGTTTCTTGTGGTAGAGTCGAACCATGGAACAGTTGAAAAGCTGACAAAAGAAGTCATGCAAAAAAGTTTTCCATCTTTCATCATGAGTGGTGTATTGGTTCTTTTTTCATTTAGTGTTTTCATAGCTTTTCAAATATGGTACCGACGAAAAGTGAACTCACAGGTTGGAGATGCTGAGGAAACTTACCAAGTTGAGTTTCAGTCCATGCTTCATACAATGAGATCGATTCGCCATGACTTTCTTAATCATATTCAAGTCATTCAAGGCTTAATGAAAATTGGTCGAGAGGACAGGGCGTATGAATATGTGAATTCGTTAACAACCGAGGTAGAAACAATGGAATTACCTGTTGTCATTAAGAACCCAGCGCTTTTTATTTTGCTTCAATCTAAATGGGCAAGAGCACAAAATGAGAAAGTTGACATGCATCTTCATATTGATGATCATTTGTTTAAGCATATACATACTATTGATTTAATAAAGATTTTTTCAAATTTAATAGATAATGCTTTTGATGCCACTCTTTTAGGAGCTGAATCTGAGAGATTCATAAATGTTGAGGCTCGCGTCATTCAAAATAAATACTTGTTTAAAGTGGAGAATATTGGGCCTACGATTACAAAGGACAATCTGGATAAAATTTTTCAGGCAGGATTTTCTACAAAAGCAGAAAAGCGAGGGGTTCCACGAGGGGACGGACTTAATATTGTGAAACAAGTTGTGCACAAATATGGCGGTTCAATCAATGTGGAATCAAACAAAAATTCTACAATGTTTGAAGTGAATATTCCATTTAAACCTTAACTTTAAGAAACCACAATGTGGTTTCTTTTTGTGTGACGGGCAGTCACATAGAGTGATAAGTCAATTATCACTCTTCTTCTCGTTTTCCGACAGAGACGTCATTTCGATGAAACGACTTAATGAATAAAACGAATCTGAATCCCAGGTGGTGAAAATCCATCCCCGAAGAGACTGACCTAGTTCGGGAAGCTTAATCTAGGGCAACATCGTGAGGTGTTGTCT
>DASQMK010000108.1:0-11953 GCA_035645575.1 Metabacillus sp. | reverse complement strand
AAAAAGCTATTAGGGATTAACGGAAAGAGGTTAATTCAAAAAGCAAATGGTCTTGACAATAGAGAAGTTAATCCTAATGCGATATACGATTTTAAAAGCATTGGAAACTCTACGACTTTAGCTAAAAATACGACGAAAGAGAATGAAATAAGAGAGGTTTTAAAAAAACTATGTCAGTCAGTATCCATTCGGATGAAAAGGAAAGAAGTTTTAGCAACAAAAGTTCTTGTCACGATTCGGTATGGAAATTTAAAGACAATAACGCGAAGTAAAAAGTTGCAAAATCCAATCGGTGAAGAAGAAGATTTACTTCAAGAATCAGAAGATCTCTTTTTTTCTCATTGGAATGAAGAGCCAATTCGGTTACTGGGTGTTACAGGTCAAGAGTTAGTTGAAAAGGATGACGCAGTTAAGCAATTAGACTTGTTTTCATATGAACAGGATGCAAAGGATGAGCCAATACTTTCGATTATTGATCAAATTAATCAAAAATATGGTGACCAGCTTTTAAAAAGAGGTGTAAAAGGAGTAAAAAAAGATTCACCAACACCCGGAACAAGCTTTAGTAAAGATTTTTTGACATAGAAAACGATTACATAAGTTAAGTCACTTGAAATGTTACAGAAAAATGTGTATTTTTAAAGTTGTAGTCAAATGAAATAATTCGAATTATGTGTCAATTTAGCAGTTATTGGCGGAAAACTAAACTTTTTATGAGCTATCATTAGAAAATAGTAGAGTTTTTAATTTGTTTAGTTTTACATACTAAAAGGATCAGAAGGGACGTAAGGTAATGTCGAAACAACAAATTGGTGTTATTGGTTTGGCTGTAATGGGGAAGAACTTAGCGTTAAATATTGAAAGTCGTGGATTTTCAGTATCAGTTTTTAACCGTTCAGCTGAAAAAACAGAAGAGTTTTTAACTGAAGCAAAAGGAAAAAATGTGGTAGGAACATACAGCATTGAAGAATTCGTTCAATCATTAGAAACTCCACGTAAAATTTTATTAATGGTTAAAGCTGGTGTACCAACAGATGCTACAATTGAACAGCTTTTACCACATCTTGATAAAGGTGATATTCTAATCGATGGTGGTAATACATTATATACAGATACACAACGCCGTAACAAAGAACTTGCAGAGAGTGGAATCCATTTCATAGGTACAGGTGTATCAGGTGGAGAAGAAGGAGCATTAAAAGGGCCTTCTATTATGCCTGGTGGTCAAAAAGAAGCATTTGACTTAGTTCAACCAATTCTAGAAGCAATCTCTGCAAAAGTAAATGGTGATCCATGCTGTACTTATATTGGTCCAGATGGTGCAGGTCACTATGTAAAAATGGTTCATAACGGTATTGAGTATGGAGATATGCAATTAATTTCTGAGGCTTACTTCTTACTTAAAAATGTATTAGGTTTAACAGCGGATGAACTTCATGAAGTGTTTGCTGAATGGAATAAAGGTGAGCTTGATAGCTACTTAATCGAAATTACGGCTGACATCTTTACGAAGAAAGATGAGGAAACTGGTAAACCTATGGTTGACGTTATCCTTGACACTGCTGGCCAAAAAGGAACTGGAAAATGGACAAGTAAGAGTGCTCTTGATCTAGGAGTGCCACTTCCGATTATTACAGAGTCTGTTTTTGCTCGCTTTATTTCTGCAATGAAAGAGGAGCGTCAAAAAGCAAGTAAAATTCTTTCAGGACCATCTGTTAAATCTTACGAAGGAAACAAAGAGGAGCTTATCGAAGCGGTTCGTAAAGCATTATATATGAGTAAGATTTGTTCATATGCTCAAGGGTTCGCTCAAATGAGAGCAGCTTCTGAAGAGTATAACTGGGATCTAAAATACGGCGATATTGCGATGATCTTCCGTGGTGGATGTATTATCCGTGCAGCTTTCCTACAAAAAATCAAAGATGCATATGATAAAGAGCCACAATTAGCAAATCTATTACTTGATGACTATTTCAAAGAAATCGTTGAGAATTACCAAGGTGCATTACGCCAAATCTTAACGGTTGCGATTGAAAATGGAGTTCCAGTACCTTGCTTCTCATCAGCGCTTGCTTACTATGATAGCTACCGTACTGAAACATTACCAGCAAACCTTCTTCAAGCTCAACGTGATTATTTTGGTGCACATACGTACCAACGTGTTGATAAAGAAGGGGTATTCCACACTGAGTGGATGGAAAAATAATTTTTATATATAGAGACAAAGTCTTTTTAGGGGCTTTGTCTCTTTTTTTTTATGAAAACATATGTAGTGCAATAGAGCTTCTAAAACCCTTTTAAGAGGATGGGTTGAGTGTATAGTATAAAGAGTCACATTTGAATTTAATATCTATATACAACCGTCCTCTTCGTTATATGAGGGATAAACAGCAGAACTGCTGACATAGTTAAAAACATAACAAAAAAGCTATCACTCAGTGATAGCTCAAGTTAAGGAGATATAAGGGTTGCTTCTTACACTAACTAGTTTATTCTTTCAAAAATATTTTGTATGAGGCAAATAGACGAGCTCATTCGCACAATTTTTGATAATCACGGCCCATATAAAAGCCGATTGAATACGAATGATTCAATCGGCAATATAAATAATGAATGTTATTTTTATTTCTTGATATCGATTCCAGTAAAAGTGATCAATAACTAATTAACTGGCCACCACTGGTTTCCGTCTTTTTCAAGAAGTTCGTCAGCTTCTTTAGGTCCCATAGAACCAGAAGGGTATGTTGCGAGTACTGCTTTGCCTTTTTTCCACGCTTCTGAAATTGGATCTACAAAGCTCCATGAGAGGGCAACCTCATCCCAGTGTGTAAAGTTAGTTGCATCGCCACGCATGCAATCAAATAAAAGTTTTTCATACGCCTCAGGCGTATTGATTCCGTCAAAGAAATTGTTAGAAAGATCTAATTTAACAGGCTTTGAATAACCGCCATCAGCTTCATCCTTTTTCGCATTCAATTGAAGTGTAATACCTTCTTCAGGCTGAATGTGAATAACAAGTAAGTTAGGTGGTACTGTTTCACCTTTATTGTAATAAAGGTTCATTGGAATATCTTTGAATTGTACAACGATTTTCGTTGATTTTGCCGCCATACGTTTCCCGGTACGAATATAGAAAGGCACACCTGCCCATCTGAAGTTATCGATAAGCAACTTACCAGCTACATATGTTTCAGTTTCAGAATTCTCATCAACATTACTTTCCTCACGATATCCAATTAACTCTTTATCTTCAAACGTTCCTGCTCCATATTGACCTCGTACAAAATGTTCTGCAACTTGTTGGTCATTAATTGGTCTTAATGCTCTTAATACCTTTACCTTTTCGCTTCTAATTTCATCTGTTGTTAATTTAATTGGTGGCTCCATCGCAAGTAATGCAACCATTTGAAGCATATGGTTTTGAACCATGTCGCGAAGAGCACCTGATTTTTCATAATAGCCACCACGGTCTTCAACACCTAATACTTCACTAGATGTAACTTGAATATTAGATATGTAGCGATTATTCCATAATGGTTCGAATAGAGCATTAGCAAAACGAATAACCTCGATGTTTTGCACCATTTCTTTTCCTAAATAATGGTCAATACGATAAATTTGATCTTCGTTAAATGCCTCACGAATTTCTTGATTTAATTTTTGGGCAGAAGGTAAATCATGTCCAAATGGCTTTTCAATCACTAGCCTGCTCCAGCCTTGAGTAGCTGTTAATCCTTCTTTTTTCAAGTTTTGAGCAATTGTACCAAAAAACTCTGGTGCCATAGCTAAATAGAAGATGCGATTTCCTTCTGTTTGATAGGTACCATCAAGCTCATTTAACAATCCATTTAACTCTAAGTAAGAAGAAGGATTTGTGACATCGAATGGATGGTAATAAAAATGAGAAGTGAAATCTTCTAAATCTTTTGATTCCTTCATCGATGTTTGAATAGAATCAGATACATTACTGCGAAACTCTTCAGTCGTCCAAGGTCTTCTTGCTACCCCGACAACAGCGAAGTTTTTTCCGATTTTTTCGTTTTGAACAAGGCGATAAATAGATGGAAACAATTTTCGTTTTGCTAGATCGCCAGTTGCTCCAAAGATGACAATTACTGATTTAGGATGTTCTTGTGTAATCACGTTCGTACCTCACTTTGTCATAATACATTTATTTATTTCATCAGCATTTTTGAAAAATCGATATTTAAAGTGAAAATAAATAGTAATCGAATTTCTTATTATACTGATTGGAAAATACTCCTATACAAATACTTAATTTTAAAGGTTATTCTCCTTTAAATCAAACATAATAGACTATAATGTCTTTCTACATAGTTTATTATAAACGATAAGTGAAAAATTATCGTCTATTAAGCACCTATTTTGTAGAAATCTTTCTATAATTCAGTCTATTTTAGACATAATAACTGATTTGGTCAAGATAATGTGATGATTTTGTTACAAGAAACTTAAAAAAATAAACCAATGTTGTATTTCGCTATTTTTCGCTTTCGTGTATGCTTAAAGAAAGTTACGGAGGAGGAAAGTGCTAGTGAATGTGATATTTCTCGGAACGGGTGCAGGAATTCCTGCAAAAGCTCGGAATGTGACAAGTATTGCCCTTCAATTATTAGAAGAACGAAATGAAATATGGTTATTTGATTGTGGGGAAGCAACTCAACATCAAATTTTACATACTTCCATAAAACCAAGGAAAATTGAAAAAATCTTTATTACCCATTTGCATGGTGATCATATATATGGCTTGCCGGGCCTTATTAGTAGTCGTTCTTTTCAGGGGGGAGAAACACCTTTAACGATTTATGGACCTGAAGGAACGGAACAATTTGTAAAAACAGCATTATCCGTTAGTCATACCTACCTGACTTACCCAATTAAATTTATAAATGTAAAGGAAGGGATCATTTTTGAAGATTCATCCTTTCAAGTGCAAGCAAAGAAAATTGAACATGGGATTGATTCCTACGGTTATCGTGTAATTGAGAAGGACCTACCAGGAACATTACTTGTTGATGAATTAGAAAAGATCGGTATTAAACCAGGACCGATTTATCAAAAGATTAAAAATGCAGAAACAGTTCAATTAGAGGATGGTTCCATCATTGAGGGAAGTGAATTTATTGGACCAGCGATAAAAGGAAGGATCATTTCTGTACTTGGCGACACTAGGTTTACGGATAAAAGTCTTGAGATCGCTGAAAATGCTGATTTATTAATTCATGAAGCAACCTTTGCGAAAGATGACCACCACCTTGCTTATGACTATTATCATTCTACAACCGAAGATGCTGCAAAAATTGCCAAAGCATCAAACGCGAAAAAGTTGGCTTTAACCCATATTAGTTCAAGGTATCAGTCACCTGAACAACTGGATGCTTTAGTAGAAGAAGCAAAGTCAGTTTTTCCATCAACTGTTATTGCTTCAGATTTCATGCAAATTGACATTCCGAAAAAACGTACCATCTAATAATGTATCGTGTTTATGTCGATTCTATATTAGGGACTGATCTTTTGTAGTAAAGTCTACTATGTGTTTTTAAGAGTTAATAAAAGTTTAAAACAGGAATCGCAAGTAGAATAAATACATGCTATTCCTGTTTTATTTTATTGTGAAGTTTAATGTGTTAAAGAGTGCGCAATGAATATTTTTGCTTATATGAATGCAGGCACGTTAAACATACTTTTTACTTTAATAAGTAAATGGCTGTAAATATACGTTGCCTTATGACCCACAAAAAACAATCTAAACAATAAGCTAAGTAGAATATTCAAATTGATCCCTCCACATTAAAAGTAGTGTTGATATAACACTAAACTTAGCTTGTGCTAAAGAGTGCTATTTATTCTGTCCCCTTTTTTGTGATTTGTATGTAACGCACTATAGACAAGGGAACAGATAGGAGAAAACATGTTCAGCTTTTATCTTTGATGGTAATATATAATAAACATAATAAAAAGAAAGGCTTGAAAAATGAATAAATGTCCAATTTGTTATGATGAAAATCACTGTGGCCTAGTAGAAGGAAAACAGTCTTGTTGGTGTATGAACTTAACCATTCCAGATAAGGTTCTCACCCTTACTGGAGGAATAAAGGATCGTTGCATATGCAAAACATGTATTCAAAAGAATTGGGAAAAGGGTGTAAGAACGTAAAGAATCACTTAAGGAGTGTGTTTTATGATTTTAGAGGCTGTCATGCTTCAAGTTAAACAAGGAATGGAAGAAGAATATGAGGAGGCATTTTGTGGGGCGTCCCGCATCATTTCTTCGATGGATGGGTATATCTCTCATGAACTACAACGCTGTTTAGAAGAAAAAGGGAAATATTTACTTTTGGTAAAATGGGAAAAGCTTGAGGATCATACAAAGGGGTTTAGGGAATCGGCAGAATATCAAGAATGGAAGCAACTTTTACATCATTTTTATGATCCTTTTCCAACAGTTGAGCATTTTGTAAAGGTTAGCCTCTAGGCAACCATTCGGTCTTACAAAAAATTATGATGAACCTTGTAGAAAGTAGTTGGGTGAAATGGAAAAGGTAGTTATTAATAGAATAACGAGTACAGATAAATGGATCAATGGTCTTTCTGAGTTGATGATAAAAGTTGTCGAAGATGGGGCATCTATTGGATTTTTGCCGCCATTATCATTTTCTGAAGCAAAAGCTTACTGGAAAGATGTTGGAGAAGATGATGCACTTTTATTTATAGCTACAGTAAATGATATAGTCGTTGGATCTGTTCAACTACAGCTATCTTCTAAACCGAATGCTCTTCATCGAGCTGAGATTGCAAAATTAATGACACATCCTAATTTCCGTCGTAAAGGGATAGGTCGTTCTCTTATGGAGGTAGCTGAGGAGATGGCTTTGCAAGAAAAGAGATCGTTACTTGTGCTAGATACTAGAGAGGGAGATCCTTCTAATTTTCTATATTCTTCATTAGGCTACACCCAAGCAGGCCGTATCCCAAACTATGCTATTTCTTCGAATGGAGATTTTGATGCAACTATTTTTTATTACAAACATTTAGATAAATGAAGGGAGTGCTGATTGGAAGCACTCCCTTTACTTTATTTTTTAAATGTAATAAGTTCCTCTGAAAACATTGTTTTTAATTCCTCTGATCTCTCAGTAGCACGCTTTATGCATGAAATAAAAGCTTCCTCAACCTGTTTTTCTTTGAGTATTGTAATGCCAGCTTCTGTTGTCCCGTTTGGACTTGTTACTTCTTTTCTTAATTGTGAAGGATGCTTGTCAGATAAGGCAATCATTTCAGATGCCCCTAGTAATGTTTGAACAATTAAATCACGAGCAACAAATGGATCTAGTCCAACCTCAACTGCAGCTTTTTCCATTGCTTCTACTAAATAGTAAATATAAGCAGGGCCACTGCCTGAAAGACCTGTTACAGCATCAAGTTGATTTTCTTCAACAATTTTACATATACCGATCGCTTCAAAAAGGGTTTTACATTTGTTCATTTGACTAGAAGTAACATTTTTACTACCAGCGATAGCCGTAGCTGACTTGAGAATAGCAGCAGATGTATTAGGCATAGCTCGAACGATCGCCGCTTCTTTCCCAAGTATATTTGTAATGGTATGGATTGAGATTCCCGCTAATACAGACACGATAACTTGATCATGAATTAAATGCTGAACGCCCTCAAGCCCTGCTTTTACATCTTTAGGTTTCATTGCTAGAACAACTATCGAAGCTTCCCTTACTAATTTTTGTTTATCATGTGTTGTTTCAATCCCATATTTTGATGATAATTCATTTAATCTCTCTGAATTTGAACGATTTGACACTATAATTTGCTCTGCTTTAAATACATTTCCTTTAATAAGTCCTGCAACTATAGCCTCGGCCATGGAACCTGCACCAACAAATCCAATTTTTTCCATTATGATAACTCCTTATTATTAAAATAAAAAGCCATCCCGCCCTACAATATAAGGACGGAATGGCTCCGCGGTACCACCTTGATTGGAGTGAATCAACACTCCCAGCTTCTGTATCTTTATCGCAGACATACGGTTAGGTTTACCTAACAGCTCCTAGGGTAGGTTCGATAAAATGGTTGGTAATGGAGTCTTTCAGCCCTGGAACCCCAATCTCTTTTACGCCATTTCCTCTACTATTCCTAATCAACGCTATGTACTCATTATGCATATTTATTTTTCGCTTATTTTCTATACATTAAACTAAATTTTTATTCATTATGCAGTGATGGACAGGTTATTGTCAAGCTTTTTAAAGAGTATTGATCAGTGAATTATTTGAATATAATAACAAAAAATATCGTGGTTGTCATATAAAGATTCCAAATGTTTTTTACTATGGATACATGCGCGAAAATGGGCTACTCTTTACATATATAAATTATATTTGACAATTGCCCTTAATAGATCATTTGTAAGATTTTATTTAAATATAATAATTGGAGCTGAGTAAATGAATCGAAAAGGGAGAGCGTTTAACATTGATAGATACAGGTGCTAAAACGAAGGAATCATGGCATTCGTTCACACAGCAGTTAAAAAGTTATGGCTTCACCTTTAAAGACATTGAGCAAATTATTATTACACACCATCACCCAGATCATGTTGGGTTGCTAGACTACTTTGATCGTGAATTGCCAATCTACGGTCATCCCTTTACTAAACCGTGGTTGAATAAAGATCCACAATTTATGCAAAACCAGACGAATTTTTTTAAGAGTTTATTTTTGAAGTTTGGACTAGACAATGTATTTCTTCCTTATATTGAAACCATAAACGAAACATTAAAGTTTTCGTGTTATCATCAGCTCAAGTACTTTATAGAAGAGGGAATGACAATTAATGGACTTCCTGGTTGAATTGTTTTAGAAACACCAGGTCATGCACAGAGTCATATTGTTTTATATCATGAAAAGTCTGGTGTACTAATCGGAGGAGATCTTTTCTAAAAGATATTTCACCCAATCCTTTACTAGAGCCTCCGATGGTAAAAGGTATGATAGATCGGCCAAAACCACAATTGCAGCTGAACCGATCTCTTACAAGGTTATTAGATTTACCGCCTTATGTTGACAATGTCAGAAACAGTCGGACAGCTTGACTATTTACATGAAATCGGTCAAATTAAAATCGATGTAACAAAAGAAACACACTTATATTATGCTGTTGAACGGTGAGGAGTGATCCATTTGAATTCACGTATACAAGGCTGCTTTGTTGCGATTACAGGTGCTTCTAGTGGAATTGGAGAAAAGATTGCAATCGAATGTGCCAAGCAAGGGGCACATGTCGTTTTACTTGCTAGAAGAAAAGAACTTTTAGTAAAACTTTCTGAACGTATTAAGAACGATTATGGTGTGACTTGTTACTATTATTCACTAGATGTTCAGGATTTTGATTCAATTCAAAGAGTATTTTCGTTGATCGAATCAGATATTGGACATATTGATATTCTCGTAAATAATGCCGGATTCGGTATTTTTAGCGAAGTTTTACATTCTTCACTTGATGAAATGAAGAACATGTTTGAGGTAAATGTTTTTGGATTAATTGCAAGTACGAAAATGGTGCTTCCTACGATGGTGAATAGAAGGAAAGGACATATTATTAATATTGGCTCACAAGCTGGTAAAATTGCTACGCCCAAATCAAGCCTTTATTCTGCGAGTAAACATGCAGTATTAGGATTTACAAACAGCCTTCGCATGGAGGTAAAACATCATAATATTTTTGTCACCTCTGTTAACCCTGGTCCAATTAAAACAAGTTTTTTTGATCTTGCCGATAGGGAAGGGAATTATGTGAAAAATGTAGAACGATGGATGCTTGACCCTGATAAGGTTGCACGTATCATTGTTGCTTCGATGCTCACTCCAAGGCGGGAAATTAATTTGCCTGGATGGATGAATGCAGGTAGTACACTATATCAAATCATGCCGAAGCTGTTTGAAAAATTGGCAGGAAATGCATTTTTTAAGAAATAGCATAGTGCTACGCATTATGTCTCTTCTTTTTTCCTAATTTTATGAAGGTTTTAGTTATAATGAAAGGGATAATACAACTTAGGAATAAAGGAGTTTTTTTATGATAGAATTAAACTATTTTGACCGTAGCCATATACCAATATTAATAAGTTGGATCAAAACACCAGAGTTTCTGCTTCAATGGGCAGGACCGACTTTTCACTTTCCTTTAACAGAGCAGCAGATTGAAAAGTACATAGAGAACGCCAATTTTGATATGTCAAATTCATTGGTTTACAGCGTTTTATTATTAGAAACAGGAGATGTGGTTGGACATATTGCTTTAACGAATATTGATAGAGAACATAAGTCTGCTCGATTGGGAAAAGTATTAATTGGGGATCAGCGTGTTCGTGGAAAAGGAATTGGTTATTTGATGGTAAGTGAAGTGTTGAAAATCGCTTTCGAACAGCTAAATTTGCATCGAGTCAGTCTGGGGGTTTTTGATTTTAACACTTCTGCTATTGCTTGCTATGAAAAAGCGGGGTTTAAAAAGGAAGGATTACTCCGTGAGTGTCGAAAAATAGAGAATCAATATTGGAGTCTTTGGGAGATGAGTATATTAGCCCGAGAATGGCAGGAGATTACTAAGTATCAAGAGTAGACAAGAACATACATAAAGGTGGAAATCACTTGGTTGAAAAGAAACAAACTTACATCTATACATTTACATGTCATGAAGATGAGCTTTCTTTATGCCAATTAGAAATGCGCTCATTATTTGGATTTCACACAGAAGCTAACATATTGGAAAGTTCTGTACGAATTGACCCTAGCCGAAGTCCGTTTATCAAAGAAAGAATTGATGTGATTTATAAGGCAAATCGTTTAGATGAGCTTGTTCAGCATGTGAGTGGTTTTAAGGTTGAAAAGCCGTTTAAAGTTATAGTAATTGAACATACTCACACTACTGTTCAAAAAATAGGTTTTGAAGGAAGACGTAAGATTGAACGGGAAATTGGATTGCAATTATCAGGGCAGGTTGATTTACAAAAACCTAATCTATTATTTGCTGTTATAAAGGGAAGAAATCATTGGTTTTTTGGAATTTATACAAAAAGTGAATCGATTTGGTTATCTCATCAAAAAAAGCCTAATCATTATTCGACAGCTCTAAGTACACGGGTTGCGAGAGCGGTTGTAAACATTGCTGTTCCAACAATAGCAGATAAAAAGGTTATTGATCCTTGCTGTGGAGCCGGAACTGTTATGATAGAAGCATTATCGATGGGGATCGATATCGAAGGAAGTGACTTAAATCCTCTTGTCACCCAGCCTGCTCGTGAAAATATTGCTTACTTTGGTTACAAAGGAAAGGTTACCTTGAGAGACATTCGAGATGTGACAGAAATCTATGATGTTGCCATTATTGATATGCCTTATAATCTTTGCTCTGTTTTAGAACCTGAAGTACAGCTGGAAATGCTCCAAAATGCCCGGAAATTTTCTGGAAAAGTCGTTGTTATTACAATTGAAACAATTGATTCTTTAATTGAAAGGGCAGGTTTTATCATTGCAGATAGATGTGTTGCTAAAAAAGGGAGCTTCACAAGACAAATTCTTGTTTGTCATTAAATACTTTAGAGCCTATAAGCATAGGCTCTTATTTTTTACTCCTGATTAGTTATATAGCTATATACAACATCCTCAACAACCTCATACCATTCACTTTCTTCGGTTTTGTCGACCGTTATTTTTTTGATTAAGTAAATGGAATCCTCTTCTGAAAGCGGGTCTTCCTCAAGATTTCGGCCATATTGTAGAAAGCTTTTTCTAAGCATCTTTATTAATATTTTATCTTCCATGGTCCACCTCACTACTGGTAGTATACAATTTTTGCTTGGATTTTTCGATGCTGGCAAACCATAGATTTGCTGCTTTCTTGGGGAAAACTACCATT
>DASQMK010000107.1:0-3797 GCA_035645575.1 Metabacillus sp. | reverse complement strand
CACCTTGGTGAAAACATTCGAGGCGACATTCAATTTCAGCAAGTTTCCTTTGCTTATAAAAACGATGAATGGGTGCTTAATGATCTTAATTTTTCCATTAAATCTGGAGAAACAGTCGGAATTGTCGGGGAGACAGGAGCGGGGAAAAGTTCGATCATACAACTTATTAACAGGTTCTATGATATTCAAAGAGGAAAAATTACTTTAGATGGTGTGAACATAAAAGATGTTCATTTGTCAGAATTAAGAAAACATGTTGGCATTATTCAACAGGACAGCTTTGTCTTCTCCGGTACGGTATTTGATAATATCCGGCTGAACCAACTTGATATTACAGATGAAGAGATTGTAAGGGTAGCTAAGTCAGTAAACATTGATACCTTCTTTCGTTCCCTTCCACAGCAATATCATACAGTGCTTGGCGAGCAAGGTACCGTATTATCGACAGGCCAAAATCAACTACTTTCCTTTTTACGAGCGATTATAGCAAATCCCAAGGTGTTAATTCTTGATGAAGCAACCGCTAATATTGATACAGATACTGAAGCAGTTGTTCAACAGACATTGAAGAGAATCTCGAAAAACAGAACAACTATCATTATTGCTCATCGTCTCTCAACCATTCAGCACGCAGACAAAATTATCGTATTAAGTAAAGGGAAGATTATTGAGATGGGAACTCATCAAGAGTTATTAAGAGAACAAAAGACGTACTATCACTTATGTAAAAGTCAAAGTAAACCTCAACGCTCAAAGCTTCGAGTTTAATAACTAGTTACAAGTATCGTCTGAGAAACAAAGGGTGTAAAAAAAGAGCGAGTAGGAATGGAAGGCAAGGAGCACCTTCTATGCTACTCGCTCTTATAATTTTTTAAATAGAACGAAGGTTTTTCTGATCCTCACAAAACTGAGAAGGAGATACACCGACAATTCGCTTAAAGGTTCTACTAAAATATAATTCATCTTCATATCCGACATTTTGGCTAACCTCTTTCACTTTGACATCAGAAAGGACAAGCAGCTCTTTTGCTCGTTTCATGCGCAAATGTGTCAAGTATTCGATTGGACTTAAGCCGATGTACTTTTTGAATAGCCGGGAATAATGACTAACACTTAATCCAGCAATTTGTGATAGCTCGGACAACGTGATGGTGTTTTTATAGTGATTAACCATATAGTCAATTGTTCCTTCAATTGCCTTCTTACTATCACCGTTTAGCATTTGTGATTGAAAGTCCTCAACAAAGGTTAGTAGCAGCTCTTGAAAAACAATTTTTTGCTGCATGTTAACAGTTGAGCCGTGCTTATTAGATAAAGAGTTTAATTGCTCTAATAAAACAATGACAGCCGAATGATTGCTAATGGTATATACTCCTTGAAGTGGAAAGGTTACCTCATGTGCATGTTTAAATTGCCATGAATCCTTTTCCTCAAAAGCCATAGCATAGGAAAAACGTACAAAATAAAATTCCAATGGATGAACACGAGCGGCTTTTTTATCACAAATCATCTGAGGGGTAAAAACAACAAGTTTACCTGGTTGTAATTTGTGTTTCTTTCCATTTATCACAACCTCCCCATACCCCTTTGTTATGTACCATAGTGAATGAAATTTCGGTCTTTTCCCTTTTCTAATCCAATTAGGAGGGCAGGATTTATGACCAGCTAATAGTAGAGAAAAAGTTAATTTATTTAATGTTAATGAAAGGTTACTCATTTTATTACACAAGTGTACACCTCCTATTCCACACTTTTATCCCACTCTTAAAGGGCAGTAAGACCCCCCACCTAAAAGCTACTGAGTTTACAAAGAAGGTAGGTGGGGGATAACTGCCCGTAAAGGTCCGATTGGTTCAACTAACCATCAGTGGGGGATGAAGAGCCCCCCACTGATGGAAGTTTCACTTTATCCCTATTCATACGCATTATGAGTAAAAATAGAACAAGTTCGTTTTATGTATAATCCTATATAACCTAAAGATAGGACAAGAAGAATAGATAAATAGTTATAATCATTTCTGTTTTTTATACTCATTTCCTCTACATTCTTCTTGTTTA
Source organism: Metabacillus sp. (assembly GCA_035645575.1). Lineage (GTDB taxonomy): Bacteria > Bacillota > Bacilli > Bacillales > Bacillaceae > Metabacillus. The sequence goes on along the minus strand of DASQMK010000107.1, from coordinate 1,739 downwards.
TAAGTCTAAATTCCTATCTCTAAGAAACTGATTATATCTAACTATAAAATACTTGGACTATAATCAGGGGGCAACAAAATCTACTCTAGAAAGGGAGGAAGCATTTGAAAAAGGAGAGAGGGAGTTTTCGACGGATATTTATGATTATGTTCGCATGTATCATGATTGTTTCATCTGTAATAGGTATCCTACAAAATGAAAGGGCTTTCGCAAACGAGGAAACTGCATTTGATTCGATCTATGAGTCAGAAGAAGCTACCATCAAAGAAGCTATCATTGACAACCAGCATCCAGGTTATACAGGGACAGGTTTTGTTGATTACAAACCAAATGCACCAGGTGGGACAATCACATGGAAGATTACAGATATTCCAGCAGAAGGAGAATATTCTCTAGTATTCCGTTATGCAAATGGAGCAGCCGAAAATAGACCTGCTGAAATCACAGTCAATGATCAAGTAATTAGTGAAGAACTGGCTTTTGATTCTACAGGGGAATGGACAAATTGGCAGAGCGTTTCGATAAAAGCAGCCCTGCAAGCTGGTGATAATACGATTGTTGCTACAGGAGTAGGTCCAAGCGGTGGTGCAAACATAGATCATTTACGTATTCACAATTCTACTTCTGATCCAGATGATGGTGATCCTAAACCTATTGAAATAGAACAGGTAACATTACAGGAATTAGTGGATGGTGTAACGCTAAAGAAATTAAATGCAGCAGGGATGATCAATACTTATACTCGTGAAGAAGACGAAGAAATGTCAAAACTAGAGTTTTTCGCAGCCATCAATCGTGTCATGGGCCTCTATAAAGAAGAAACGTATAAAAACGTAGATGAGGAGATCTCAAAAAATACTTGGTGGAGCTACGTATTAGGAGCAGCAATGCAAGAGGGATATGTAACACCAGATCAAGTTGAAAACATAGAGGCTGAAGAGAAGATAACAAGACGAGAAGCAGCAAGCATCATTAGCGAAGTGCTTGATCTAAATCCTGGAAATGGAAAAGGGAACAGTGAAAACGCAGTAGGGGCAGTCGTTTCCAAGGGGATTATGTCAGGAGAGGCAGACTTCGGCAAAAATGATTATGTAACGCTTGGTGAGGCTGCAAGAATTATAAAAAAAGTAGGGAATTTAACGAACGAACAGTTAAAAGAGATTCATGTTGTGAATTCTCTGTCTGTTACTCCTCAATTAGTCGCTGTTATGTTGAATGGACAAATAGAGAATTTTGATGTAAAGGCATTAGCAATAAAGGCTGCAACTGGATCCTTTAATGGGTTAAATCCCACCTTACAAAATATGTACCCAACACGTGCTGCAGTTGGAGAAAATAAATTTGGTGATACTGTTGTTTTATATGAACTACAGCAACCATTAAAAGATGGAAAGATAGTGAAAGAAGAGAACTTTGAATTTACAGGAGATATTGAAGAAGCGAAGAACCGTGCGAAAAATCTTGTGTCATGGCAAATGGATCATGGCGGATGGACTAAAAGCATGGATGAAGAATATAGCCGTCTTTGGGATGGTCAGGAAAAGCGCTCAACGCAATTTGGCCCTAATGGTGAAGAATTGGGCTCTATTGATAACAATGCAACGATAAAGGAAATTCGATTTATTTCTGAGGTTTATAGGGAAACACAGGATGAGAAGTTAAAAGAAAGTATATTAAAAGGAATTAATTTCTTATTAACCATGCAATATGAAACAGGGGGTTGGCCACAGGTATATCCG
>DASQMK010000106.1:0-1557 GCA_035645575.1 Metabacillus sp. | reverse complement strand
GAAATTGATCTAAATAATCTTCCAGTACACTTAAGGTTTGTGTATCCAAATCATTTGTCGGTTCATCCAAGAAGAGAACATTCGGTTCTTCCATTAATACTTTTAATAAGTAAAGTCTTCGTCTTTCCCCGCCAGACAGCTTGCGAATGTATGTCCACTGAGCAGATCTTGGAAATAAGAATCGTTCAAGCATTTGTTCAGCCGTGATGACTTGATTGTCAATGGTATACACAACCTCCGCTGTTTCTTTAATATACTCGACAACTCTAAGGTTTTCGTCCATTTCTTCCTGTTCCTGTGTATAAAAACCAATCTTAACAGTTGGTCCTACATCAACCGTTCCCTCATCAGGTTTGATGCGGCCAGCCATAATGTTTAAAAGAGTGGACTTACCTGTTCCATTAGGGCCAATAATTCCAAGTCTATCACCCGGGTTTACCAAGTAACTAAAGTCCTTAATAAGCTGCCTGCCATCATACGTTTTTGAAATATGCTCTAGCTCTAGCACCTTTTTCCCTAATCGAGTTGAACCAATCGCAAAGTCTACATCTTGTTTAGCTGTTGGTCCTTTTTCTTCCTGAAGCTCTTCAACTCTCCCAATACGGGCCTTTTGCTTTGTCGTTCTAGCTTTTGCCCCTCTTCTTAGCCAAGCTAGCTCTCGTCTTAATAAGTTTTGCCTTTTTTCTTCAGCCTGCTCAGCATTTATTTCTCGTTCTGCTTTCTTTTCTAAAAATACTTCATAGTTTCCAGAATATGTGTAGAGTTGTCCTTGATCAAGCTCAAAGATTTGATTTGTCACTCGGTTTAGAAAATAGCGATCATGTGTTATAAGCACGATGGAGCCTTTATACTGAGCCAAAAATCCTTCCAGCCATTCAATCGTTTCGTTATCAAGATGGTTTGTCGGTTCATCTAATATGAGAATATCAGCTGGCTGTATGAGTGCTTTCGCAATGGCCACACGCTTCTTCTGTCCACCTGATAAATACGTAACAGGTTTTTGAAAATCTGTGATCCCTAATTTCGTCAGAACTGTTTTGGCGACAGTATTTGCCTCCCACGCATCATTCTGATCCATCTTTTGTTGCATATTCATTAATTGCTTTAATTTTGCTTCATTTTCAGGATCCTTCTCCAATTCACTTAAAGCAAGCTCATACTCTCTCATAACCTGCATGATTGGCGCATCACCGAAATAAATTTGTTCAAGTATTGATAAACCTTCTGTTAGCTCAGGATGCTGTGGTAAATACTCAATCCTTATTGAATTAGAATGAGTAATCTCCCCTGAATCAGCTGACTCAATTCCGGCGATGACCTTCAATAATGTCGATTTACCAGTACCATTAACACCAATTAAACCAATCCGTTGTTTTGCTGCAATCGTAAAGGAAATATGATCAAATAAAACCTTTTCACCATATGTTTTATATAAATTTTCCACTTGCAATATACTCATGTTATTCAATCCTTCATAGTTTTATCTCTGTATAGAATAACAGGTAGTCGGTAATTAGAAAAGCGCAAGCGGCTGTCTACAGCACCTCAAGTAAATAT
>DASQMK010000105.1:0-6356 GCA_035645575.1 Metabacillus sp. | reverse complement strand
CACTTGTTACTAACACATCAATATGCTTCCCAATATAATTTCGGCCTTCCTCAACAACAATCATCGTACCATCATCTAAATAGGCAACACCTTGGTTATGTTCTTTCCCATCTTTGATGACCTGAACATTCATTTCTTCACCAGGCAGCACGACTGGCTTCACAGCATTTGCTAGATCATTGATATTTAATACGGCAACTTTTTGAAGTTCACATACTTTATTCAAGTTAAAGTCATTTGTCACGACAACACCAGATGTAAGCTTAGCTAATTTGACTAACTTACTATCTACCTCTTGAATATCTTCAAAATCACCTTCATAAATTTCTACATTAATTGAAAGCTCTTTTTGAATTCTATTCAGAATATCTAATCCTCTTCTACCACGATTTCGCTTTAATACGTCAGAAGAGTCAGCAATATGCTGAAGTTCCTCAAGTACAAATTGAGGAATAACAATTGTTCCTTCCAAAAATCCCGTTTGACATATATCTGCAATTCTTCCATCGATGATAACACTTGTGTCTAAGATTTTTAACTTCTTATCCTCATGTTCAACTTCTTCTTCAGACACACCTTTTTTCTTACCAATACGATTTGGTACGGAGAATAAATTAATAAGTTCATCTCTCTTCTTAAAACCAACCTGAAATCCTAAATAACCTAGTAAGAGCGTTAAAAAGATCGGAATGATCGTGTTAAATACTTGGTATTGGATATCTTTTAGAGGAATAACAATAAGAAAAGCAACTATAAGACCAAAGATTAATCCTAAACTACCAAACAATACATCTGTAACAGGTGCCTTGACAACAGCCTCTTCTAATACTTTAATCCAATTTACAACATAATCAACTAACCAAAATGTTGCAATAAAGAATACAATTGCACCTAGTACTGCTAATGTATAAGGCGTGTTAATAAAAGGTATGTCTTGCATATTCATTAATTCAAGTAGTTGTGGTATAAAAAGGATTCCTAACATCCCCCCAACACTTAGAAAAAGCAATTGGATTATGCGTTTAATTAACATACCTTCACCTCCTTTTGAGTTATTACTACTTTATCCTAATTCTTAAGCTTGTGAAATAGTTATCTTAATTTGTAAAAAGATTGATACAAGTCTGTAATGTTAAACAAAAAACATACAATAAAAACAATTTTAATATACCCTATTTTACAGAAATTAAAACTAAAAACAGAAAACTTTCATCAAATATTCTTATATATGTCGATCAATAAGAAGTTGATCTTGCAATCTTTTTAAACCTTCTTTAATTTTTTTTGCCCTAACCTCACCAATCCCTTCTACCTCATCTAATTGTTCTACGGATGCGCCCATAATAAGTTTCAAATTTTTATATGTTGTCACTAAATTTTCAATAATTATGGAGGGAAGTCTCGGAATTTTATTTAAAATACGATACCCTCTTGAAATTACCGGACTATCTATATTAGTAAAAGAAGAATAACCAAGCAATTTAAATAGCACTGCATCTTCTAAAAGTTCAAAGCTCGATAGATCTTGAAGTTGTTGAATAATTGGATATGGGTCAACAGATTTCCCTTGGGCATAGTCCTTAATTAACAATGCAGCTTCCTCTTCTACCCCTGTAAGAAGTTCTGCTAACTGTAGCCTAATTAAATGCCCCTCCGCGCCTAGCTCATTCACATAGTCATTGATTTCATCTTTAATCCTTAAGACCATCTCAAACCGATGAAGTACTTGGAGCACTTCTTTAAATGTGACAAGTTCTTCAAGCTCTAATGCACCTAATGTTAAAATAGATTGATCAAGTACTATTTTGTATTTTTCCAATGTTTGAATAGCCTGATTTGCTTTTGTTAAAATAACGCCTATATCACGTAATGCATATCTCAACTCACCATGATACAACGTAATAACATTCCTTCTCTGGGAAATGGCAATAACTAAATTACCAGTCTGCTTTGCGACACGCTCTGCCGTCCGGTGCCTCATTCCAGTTTCTGAGGAATAAATAGAAGAGTCAGGAACCAGTTGGGCATTCGCATACATTATTTTGTTACCAGAGTCACTTAATATTATAGCTCCATCCATTTTTGCTAATTCATATAAATGAGCTGATGAAAAAGGACATCCTATCGCAAAGCCACCGTCAATAATCTCTTTTACCTTTTCATTATGACCAACAACAATCAGACCACCTGTTTTAGCCCGAAGGACATTTTCGATTCCTTCCCTTATCGGTGTCCCTGGTGCAACAAACTGTAAAATTTCATTTAACGTCTTTTCACCTGACTTACTCTCTATATCTGTCATCTAAGATCCTCCTAAAGTTTTTTGGAGAGCCTCTGCTACATTTTTCACCCCTACTATTTCAATATCTTCTGGTGGATTCCACCCTCCAATATTAGCTTGTGGAATTACAGCTCGCTTAAAACCTAGCTTAGCTGCCTCGATCACTCTTTGTTCAATCCTTGAGACTCTTCGAACTTCACCTGTTAAACCTACCTCACCAATAATAACATCTGTCGGTTTAGGTGGTGCATCTTTAAAACTTGAGGCGATACTCACAGCAACTGCTAAGTCAATAGCAGGTTCATCTAGTTTTACACCACCCGCTACTTTCAAATAGGCATCTTGATTTTGCAATAAAAGACCTACTCGCTTTTCCAATACCGCCATTAACAATGGCACCCGATTATGATCAATTCCAGTTGCCATTCTTCGCGGATTTCCAAAGCTTGTTGGAGATATAAGTGCTTGAATTTCAACTAAAACTGATCGTGTACCTTCCATAGAAGCAACAACTGTTGAACCAGCAGCACCTTTTGAGCGCTCCTCTAAAAATATTTCAGACGGATTAAGAACCTCTTCTAAACCCGCTTCTTTCATTTCAAAAATACCCATTTCATTTGTCGAGCCAAAACGGTTTTTGACTGCGCGTAAAATACGGTATGTATGATGTCGTTCTCCTTCAAAATAAAGAACGGTATCAACCATATGCTCTAATAGTCTTGGTCCTGCAATTGATCCCTCTTTTGTTACATGACCAACTATGAATATAGCAATACCTTTTGTTTTAGCTATTCTCATTAATTCTGCAGTCGATTCCCTTACCTGTGACACACTACCTGGTGCAGAGCTTATTTCGCTGTGATAGACAGTTTGGATGGAATCCACAACAACAAAGGAAGGATTTGTATCTTCAATCGCTTTTGAAATAAAACTTAAATCTGTCTCAGATAAAACTAATAACTTGTTAGACTTTACTCCTAGACGATCCGCTCTTAATTTCGTTTGTTTTACTGATTCCTCACCTGAAATATATAAAACATCATTTCCGTTATCCGCCAGCTGGGAGGATACTTGTAGTAACAATGTTGATTTTCCAATACCAGGGTCACCGCCAATAAGTACTAAAGATCCTTTAACAATTCCGCTACCTAACACACGGTTAAATTCTTTTAAATTTGTATATATTCTTGGTTCTTGGGTTGTTTCGATTGTTGTAATGGGGGAGGGTTTTTGTACGGTTTGATTTGAATGAGCAAACACTGCCCTTCGTGGTGATGCAGATTTTAACACTTCTTCTGTCATCGTATTCCACTCGCCACAGCCTGGGCATTTTCCCATCCATTTGGGTGATTCATAACCACAGGTTTGACAAATAAATTTCACCTTTGTTTTAGCCATTCATATATTCCTCTCTTATTAGATTACCAAATAGACAAGCCAATTATGATATTTATCCTTTAATAAATGAAAACAATGGTTTGGGGATTCTTGTAGATGCTATTACTATTGTTTTTAGAGCTTATCACATGCTTTTGAATATGTAAGTGGGAATCGCTTTTGTTGAAAAGAAAGTGAGGCACACAACAGGTAGTATGCCTCAACCTTTTAAAAAGTTTAATTTGTTTTTACTTCTTCTTTTTCATCTGTTTTTACAACAAACTCGCCGTTTTCAACATCTAAAATGATTTTTTGACCTTTATTAATCGTTCCTCTTAATAATTCCTCAGATAGACGGTCTTCAACATTCTTTTGAATAGAACGACGTAACGGTCTTGCTCCATACTCTAGATCAATACCTTCATCTGCTATCTTCTCTTTAGCAGCTTCCGTTAGCTCTAATGACAGATCTTGTTCTTTTAATCGTTTTGTTAATTGGTCAGACATTAACGAAACAATTTCTTTTAAATGTTTCTTTTCTAAAGAATGGAACACGATAATTTCATCGATACGGTTAATAAACTCAGGTCTGAACGCACGCTTCAGTTCATTCATGACTTTATCCTTCATATCTTTGTAATTCTGTGTTTCATCTTGTACATTAAATCCTACGTATTTATTACGTTTTAACTCACTTGCCCCAACATTTGATGTCATAATTAAAATCGTATTTCTAAAGTCGACAGTACGACCTTTAGAATCTGTTAATCGTCCATCTTCTAATACTTGTAGCAAGATATTAAATACATCAGGATGTGCTTTTTCAATTTCATCTAAAAGGACAACCGAATATGGTTTTCTTCTCACTTTCTCAGTTAATTGCCCACCTTCATCATACCCAACATATCCTGGAGGTGAACCAACAAGACGAGAAGTAGAGTGTTTCTCCATATATTCTGACATATCAATACGAATCATAGCATCTTCATCACCGAAGATCGACTCAGCTAAGGCTCTTGCAAGCTCGGTTTTACCCACACCAGTAGGTCCTAAGAAAATGAAAGAACCAATTGGACGCTTAGGATCTTTTAATCCAGCACGGGCCCGTCGAACAGCTTTTGCAACAGCTACAACAGCCTCTTCTTGACCAACAACTCGAGAATGAAGAATGTTTTCCATGTTTAGAAGCTTATCTGTTTCAGTTTGTGCTAATTTTGAAACAGGGACACCAGTCCAGCTTGAAACAACCATTGCAATATCTTCAACTGTTACTTCTGTGTTTTCTTGACCCTGTTTTTCCTTCCAAGTTTTCTTTGTTTCTTCTAATTGTTCACGCAGTCGTTGTTCTGTGTCACGTAATGATGCTGCTTTTTCAAATTCTTGACTCTGAACAGAAGCATCTTTCTCTTTGCGAATTTCTTCAAGCTTTAATTCTAGCTCTTTTAAATTTGGCGGTGTAGTAAAAGAACGTAAACGTACTTTTGAACCAGCTTCATCAATTAGGTCAATTGCTTTATCTGGAAGAAAACGGTCTGAAATATAACGATCTGATAATTTTACAGCAGCATCGATTGCCTCATCCGTAATAGAAACTCTGTGATGTGCCTCATAACGATCACGTAATCCTTTTAAAATCTGAATGCTTTCATCAACAGTCGGCTCATCTACTTGTATTGGTTGGAATCGACGCTCTAACGCTGCGTCCTTTTCGATATATTTTCTATATTCATCAAGTGTTGTTGCACCGATACACTGCAACTCACCTCTTGCTAATGAAGGTTTTAAAATATTTGAAGCATCAATCGCACCTTCAGCTCCACCAGCACCAATTAATGTGTGTAATTCATCTATGAAAAGAATAATGTTTCCTGCTTGGCGAATTTCGTCCATCACCTTTTTAAGACGATCTTCAAACTCTCCACGGTATTTTGTACCAGCTACAACAGTACCCATATCTAGAGTCATAACACGCTTATCTCTTAAGATTTCTGGCACTTCATTTTGTACAATCTGTTGAGCTAAACCTTCAGCAATCGCTGTTTTACCTACACCAGGCTCACCGATTAATACAGGGTTATTCTTTGTACGTCTACTTAACACTTCAATCACACGTTGAATCTCTTTGCTTCTACCAATCACAGGGTCTAAGCTTCCCTCTCTAGCAATTGCTGTTAAGTCTCGTGCTAAACTATCTAATGTTGGGGTATTTGCATTTGTTATACCCCCACCTTGATGATTTGCAGAAGATTCATTACTTCCTAGTAGTTGGAGAACCTGCTGTCTTGCTTTATTTAAGCTTACACCTAAATTATTAAGTACTCTTGCTGCAACTCCTTCTCCCTCACGGATAAGTCCAAGAAGAATATGTTCTGTTCCAACATAAGAATGACCCAGCTTTCTAGCTTCATCCATAGATAGCTCAATAACCTTTTTAGCCCTTGGTGTGTAATGGATTGTTTGTGATGCATCTTGACCTCTTCCGATTAAGCCCTCAACTTCTTTTTGAATTTTATCAGGCCCTAATCCCAGCGCTAATAAAGCTTTAGCCGCAATTCCTTCTCCTTCACTAACAAGACCTAATAGAATATGTTCTGTTCCAATATTATTATGGCCTAAACGAACTGCTTCTTCTTGTGCTAATGCTAATACCTTTTGAGCACGCTCAGTAAATCTTCCAAACATCATGATTCATCATCCT
>DASQMK010000104.1:0-2771 GCA_035645575.1 Metabacillus sp. | reverse complement strand
GCTCCGGATTGAAAGGACATAATTAAAGCCTGGGCCATCGGGTAAAAATAAAATAAAAAGATAAGCGCACTAGCAATTGTTATAAACGACCATCCAATCACAGCATTTGCTTTAAAAATTTTTTTATTTGGTTTCACTGGTTCAATGACCGTTGTGGTTTTTGGTGTAATCAATATGTTCAACTCCTTGACGCTAATTAAAAGGCCTCGGAATCTTACCTGTGAGATAGGTAGCTCCAAGTAATAAACTTGGAGACATTCGAGTTTCCGAGGCTGGCCTTTTGATTCATTCGTCAGAAAATCTGACTGTTATTTAACTTGTGCTTCTGCTTGAGCTTGAGCGTCCTCTAACACTTGATCAATATCTTTTCCATTAAGATAGTTCTGCATTTCTACAACCAAAATGTCCTCAATGGCATAAGTATGCAGGCCATAATTTACTTGTGGAATTTGTTCAGTCCAAGTTGAAAAATCAGCAACAACTTTTTGGCCGCTGAAATACTCGTCCATAGCTTGATAAGCCTCACCCTCAGCAGCAGGTAAATAAGTACCAATTGCACCAATTTCAGTTACCAATTCTTGATATAAATCAGCATTTGATCCAAAAGTTTTTGAAAGAAAATCTACTGCTTTCTCTTTACCTGGAATGTTAAGGACATACCAGGAGCTGCCACCTAAGTTAGAAGCGTTGACTGAGCCAGTAATACCCGGTAATTTCGGGAAAGGTACGATCGCCCAATTTCCTGATTGAGAAGCTTCAGCTTTAATTGAAGGTGTAATCCAGTTTCCTGTTGGTACTGATGCTACTTCACCGCTATTAAATGCAGCTAGGAATTGGCTCCAGTCAGATACAGGCTTTACAATATCTGCATCGAGTAGACTTTTATATATTTCCATTGCTTTCTTAAGTGATTCATTTCCGGCAAGATTTGGTGTTGTTCCATCTTCTTTTAAATACCATGAGCCACTAGACTGAATCATCATACGAATTTGTCCAAGATCATTTGGATCTAGTGTTAACATATACTTGCCTGTTGCTTCCTTCACTTTTTTACCAATCTCTATATATTTGTCCCAATCAGCATCTTTTAAGTCTTCAATTGTATAACCAGCTTCTTTTAAATAATCCGTTCTTACATAAAGTCCTGCGACCCCTGTATCAAAAGGAAGTCCATAGTTTTCATCATTCAAACTAGTTGGTGCTATTTTGTATGAAGCAAAATCATCTACATTAAACGATCCTGTTAACTTATGAAATGCATCTGGATATGCTTGTAGAAAACTCTGTGCTCTGTAATCTTCAATTAACACGATGTTAGGCATCCCTTTTGTTGTTCCTGAGCTTAAGCTTGTGTTCAGTTTTTGAATAATATCATCTTGTGCATTTTCAATAATCTTGATATTCACTTCAGAATTTTCAGATTGATATGCTTCCTTAGCAAGTTCCATAGCTTTAATATTAAAGTTTGGATCCCATGCCCAGACTGTTATTTCGTTTGTTTCTTGAGATTCATCTGTACTACTGCCATTACTGTTTTCTGCTCCGGAAGAGCAAGCTGATAATAAAAGCAGCATTAATAGAAAAAATGCCAATGCCCTCTTCTTCATTTTAAGTCCCCCTATGTGCTGGTCTTTTGTTTGTTGTAAGCGTTATCTCCTTACAAGTTTTATACTAGCACATCTGTTTATCGTTCCATTAGGAAGATATTTTCATCATCTTGTGTTATTTTTGGGAATGAATCCGCTTTCTTTTTTGGTGGTTTGTAATATTTTTAGTTTTTATTAATTTTTTTAGATCACTTGTAATCTAAGAACAAAAGCGCAAGCACCTTGAACAGCCTCGGGCGAAATAAGACGCAAATGAATAGAAGACGTTCTTTGTCTTCAATTCATTTGTGGCTTCGGAGCTGGATGCACGCGCTTATCCACAGTACAAGAATTTTATGATTTCCCAGACCATAAAAAAATGCTTGTCTAACAATATCAAACAGATATTGTATATGACAAAGCATTCTGTATAAAGACTATCTATTCAATGGGGATTGTTATTTGAACCTTAGTACCTTTCTCTAACTCACTAGTTATTGTTACACCAAAAGATTCACCATAAATTAATTGGATTCGTTCATCTACATTACGAATTCCAATTCCTGTAAACCTTTCTTGCTTTCGATTGGTTTTTGGCAGTTTATGACCAGAAGAAATTTCCATTCCATCACCATTATCAACGATCTCGCAAATAAGATTATGTTCATCCTTCCAAACCAGAACATTTATATATCCCTGTTGTTTTTTTACAAATCCATGGAAAAATGCATTTTCGATGAATGGCTGTAAAATTAATTTTGGTACACCATAATGTAAGCAATCAGGTGCAATGAAATAATTCACTTTAATTCTAGTACCATAACGCTTTTGGTTAATAAGGACGTAATTTTTCAAATTTTCAACTTCTTGCTCTACAGTAATTGTTTCACTTACATTTCCAAGTGTGTTCTGAAGTAGAGAAATTAATGCATTTGTTGTTTCTTCAGCTTCATCTTTACTCCCCTGCTGAACCATAAATTTTATCGATGTCAACGTATTATATAGGAAGTGTGGATTAATTTGCTGCTGAAGTGCTGCAAGTTCAGCATTACGTTTTTGCTTTTGAATGGAAACAACCTTTTGGACATAATCCTGCAATTCTTCCAGCATAGAATTAAAAGCAATGCCAATTTTCCTTGTTTCATAGGTTCCATCAACTGTAACAAACTGATGAAAATCCGTTTT
>DASQMK010000103.1:0-4692 GCA_035645575.1 Metabacillus sp. | reverse complement strand
AAGAACAAAAATTAAGATAAACAAATCAAAAAAGTAATTTTATACCATTTTAAACTTGCTGCCAAAAGAAGGGTATGACCATAGGTTTGATATTGTCCTCCTCTTTTTCTAAATAATAGAGTGTAATGTAGTCTACTTAATCTATTAGCTGCATATGTATAGAAAAAAGTAATTATTGGAGGGAGATTATCATGACAACTACACGTCAAGATGCATGGACACATGATGAAGACTTATTGTTAGCGGAAGTTGTGTTGAGGCATATTCGTGAAGGGGCTACCCAACTTGCGGCTTTTGAGGAAGTAGGTCGCAAATTATCTAGAACACCTGCAGCATGTGGATTTAGATGGAATTCTTATGTTCGAAAACAATATAAAACTGGTATTGAACTTGCGAAAAAACAAAGAAAAGAGCTTAGAACCTACACTTCAGAAGAAACAAAGGATGAAATAGAATCTAAAAAAGAAGTAACTGTTGAAGTTCCTGTAACAGAATCTGCTGGTTCACACTCAAAAAATACAATTAGAGAGCTTATTTCTTTCCTTAAGCAATATGAGGAAGCTCCATCTCTTCAGGTGGTCCAAGAAGAAAATAGTCAATTGAAAATGAAAATCCAAGGTTTAGAAAGAAAAGTAGCTGAGCTTCAACAGGAAAAACAATCGCTTGTGAATCATATCCAAATCGTTGAAGAGGATTATCGGGCCCTAATTGAAATTATGGATAGGGCTAGAAAAATGGTAATCCTCCAAGAAGATGAAAGAAGCAGAAAGGTGAAATTTCAAATGGATAAGAATGGGAATTTAGAGAGAGTGGAAAAATAAACATATAAAAATAAAGCACGGGAAAGAATGTAATCTTTCCCGTGCTTTATTTTTATCCTATCAGATCGATAAGATAAGAATGGAGGATGTAAATAAACTTTTATTTCATATCTTTATTTACTGCTGAGTAGTTCCAGCAGGATACCAAACTAATGGATTTTCCCCTTTATCCCGATCCAAATCATATTTGACGGGCTCAAAGCCCATCTTCGTCCAAAAACCACTTGATTTTACTCTTGGGTTTGTTTTAATCGGAAGTTGATACGATTTAGCATAATCTACAAGAGCTCTCCCATAGCCTTTTCCTTGGTAATTAGGTAGAACCTCCAGTTTCCAAAGTTCAAGGTAATCTTGCTTTGGTTGAAAATAATGATCAAACTTCTGGGCAATTCGATAAAGACTCATCCTAGCTACAAGCTTATCACCATAGTAAATTCCGTAAAATGGCGAGTCACTGTCATTTTCAATCATGTTTGATTGAAGGTCTTCAAGCATTGAAAGCTCTTGTATTCCATATTCTTTAAATTTTTTAAATTCCTCTAAGGTTTTATAATTGACTAATAATCTTTCAACTTTTAACATAGTTTTTCCCCCTTGGTGCCATAATCTAAAAATTATGATCAGATAAAATAAATGAGAGTAGATAACAAATTCATTATATCATGTAGAGAGAAGTCTATGGTACGCAAAAGATTAAACGGTTACAGTATAAATAGGTAATGAAGTACTTAATTTGATATTTATTAGATAATATAGGCAAAATTCTAGTATTCATGTTGTTGTTTTTGATATGATTGTGCTGACTAATGTTTAGAATGATTGATTAATAATATGTACGAAAGCTTGGAAGATTGTTATGTAATAGTGGGTGACATATATGGAAATTGGAATAGTAGGTGCAGGTTCATTAGGCCTTCTTTATGCGTACTATCTTTCGAAACAGTATAAAGTAACGGTGTATACAAACCGACAAGAACAAGCCGACCAAATTAATAGCTTAGGAATACGGATAGTTAAAGGAAATTTTCGTGATACAGCGATTGTTCATGCAACAGCAAAAAAAAACTATACGGAGTCCATACTAATTATAACTGTAAAGCAATACCATTTGGATTCAATCATAAACGAGCTAAAAACACTTAGTCCTAGAACCATCGTTTTTCTACAAAATGGCATGGGACATATTCGTCGCTTGGCTTCCTTATTGCATCATCTTGTTGTAGTAGGGATTGCAGAGCATGGAGCATTGAAGGTAGAAGACCATATTGTTCATCATACAGGAGAAGGTACGACAAAGCTTGCTCTTTATCAAAATCATGAGGGTCTTAAATTTGATTTAGGTGAATTGGTAAACAGTCAACAACATTACTTTCCAATTGAATTCTTGACGGATTGGGAGATGATGTTAAAAAGAAAATTGATTGTTAATGCTACTATTAATCCGTTAACAGCTGTTTTACGCGTCAAAAATGGAGACTTAATGACAAATATATATTATAAAAAGTTATTCTATGACCTTTTCGAAGAAGTCATATCAATTCTTGGGATGAAGGAAAAAGAAGAGCTTTGGGATCATGTGATTGATATTTGTACGAAAACGGCTGAGAATGAATCATCTATGTTTCGAGATATTCAACAGCGAAGGCCAACTGAAATTGATTCGATTTTAGGATATCTAATTTTGAATACTAATGAAAAAAGCATCCCTAATGTATCATTTCTATATCATGCGATTAAAGGGATTGAAGGTAATTAGAGGGGTGTGCATATGGATGGTTTCTTAAACTGGATTATTTCAATTTTAATTACTATACCAATCATTAGTTTGTTTTTGTTATATATCATCATACGCATTTTCATTGATAACAAAAGAAAGTCAATAGTTTTAACAATTGATATTTCAACCATTTTTTTTATTATCTCAGTGCATTTTCATTTTATTACTATTTTTAAACAATCATTTTTACTTTTTATCTTATTAGGTATAGGTTGTTTATTATTGTTTGTCTATTTTGTTGAATACAGAAAATCCAAAAGTCCTTCTATAAAAAAGATCACAAGAAATACATGGAGACTCTCATTTTTACTTTTTGTTACAAGCTATATTGTATTAACTGTCATTGGCTTTACATCTGGGGTCATAAAAAACATCTTTCCTTTATAATGAAAAAGGGATTTAAAAGTTACTCAAATTGATCCAACATAAGATTTTAATCGAGAAAGGAAGTTTTATATGGAGATTGTTGAACTCTCCCTGCGCTCTTCTAACCAATTAGTAAATGACTTGAATGATCAAAACTTAAACAACGAACTATTTTTCGATTATAATATTCACTCCCCCGAAGTATATCATAGCAGAGCAGCGGAATTGAAAAATCGCTCCTTTCAGCGTGAAGAGTTGTCAGCTTACTTAAGGGATTACACAAATCGATGTTTAAATCAAAATGAGAAAACGTTAGAGAATATTGAAAGGCTAAAGGATCCAAACAGTTTAGTTGTAATTGGCGGTCAGCAAGCCGGATTATTAACAGGTCCTTTATATACAATACATAAAATTATTTCGATTATAAAACTTGCAAAAGGTGAAGAAAAGCAATTAGGGGTGCCAGTTATTCCTGTATTTTGGATAGCTGGTGAAGATCATGATTTTGCAGAAATTAATCATATTTTTATTAAGAAAAATAAAATGGCAAAGAAATTAGCTATAAAAGATTATCCTTTAAAGAAACAATCTGTTGCAGATCAACCAATAAACCATCAAAAAACAATTGAATGGGTCGAGCAAGTTTTTGAAGCTTATGGAGAAACAGACTACTCAAATCACTTGATCGGTAGTATGAAAGAATGTATTGAACAATCAAATACTTATGTTGATTTTTTTGAAAAGCTCATCCTAACACTTTTTGGTCAAACAGGACTTGTTCTCATTAATTCTGGAGATCCCCAATTAAAGTCGTTAGAGAAGGCTTGTTTTCGATCAATCGTTGATCGTAATGAGGAAATATTTTATGCTGTCCAATCACAGCAATTAGAAATGAAGCATAATCAATATCGACCAATTATTGAAATGGCTGATCAAAGTGCAAATTTCTTTTATCATCATAATGGTGAACGATTTTTAGTTGAAAGACGAGAAAATGATGAGTTCCACATATCAGACATAGGTTTATCGCTTTCAAAGGCTGAGTTAGTTGATTTGATTGAAACATCTCCTAAGAAGTTTAGTAACAATGTCGTAACAAGACCCATCATGCAAGAGTATTTATTTCCAACATTAGCATTTATTGCTGGACCAGGGGAAGTAACGTACTGGGCAGAATTAAAAAAGGTGTTTTCCTTATTTGAAATGAAAATGCCGCCTGTATTGCCAAGATTACAAATGACATTTGTGGAAAGAGCAATTGAAAGAAATATTGACGAAACAGGAGTTAGTATAGAAGAGGTATTATATGAAGGAGTAGAGAAAGCAATTGAGCGATTCCTTCAAAAGGAAACACCAATAGATATGAATCCTCTCATTGAAAAAGCGAAAAATAATATCTCGGAGATTCATTCATCATTAATTGATGCAGCCCTTCAAATCGATCCTAGCTTAAAGCCTTTGTTAAAAAAGAATGGAGAGTTTATTCAAGGTCATCTTGACTTCTTTTCTAAAACAGTTGAAAAAAGAAAAAGGCAACAGCACGAAGTTTTACTATCTAAGTTTCATTCGATTGAATTAGAGTTAAAGCCAGGCTTACATCCCCAAGAAAGAGTGTGGAATATTTATTACTATTTAAACAAGTTTGGCCCGGAATTTGTTGGAGAATTGCTAAACTTGTCATATTCTTTTAATGGAAAACATAAAATTGTCAAAATTTAAATAAAAGTT
>DASQMK010000102.1:0-11715 GCA_035645575.1 Metabacillus sp. | reverse complement strand
TGAGTTAAACTTGGTTAAGTACTTCAATCGTAGCATAGTCAATGGGACTTTTTTGTGTTTAAAATGATTATTTCATACACCAGGAAATTATAAAATTCTTGTACTGTGGCTTAGTGACCGGCATCCAGCTCCAGCGCTTAGCCCCTTGAGGTCATAAGACGCAAATGAATTGAAGACAAAGAACGTCTTCTATTCATTTGCGTCTTATTTGCCTGAGGCTGTTCAAGGCGCTTGCGCTTTTGTTCTTAATTAATTTTGTGTTTATTTTCGCCGTTTTGTATCAAACTAAAATGACTAAATAAAGAAAGGTAAGATGAAAATGGCGAAATTATTGTATATTACTGCACATCCGCATGATGATCAGGTTTCTTTTAGTATGGCAGCAGGAAAAGCATTCATCGATTCATACAAAGAAGCCAACCCAAATGATGAGATCGTTCATATTGATTTATACAAAGAGCATATCCCTCATATTGATGTAGACGTATTTAGTGGATGGGGTAAATTACAAACAGGTAAAGGCTTTGAAGAGTTATCAGAAGAAGAAAAAGCAAAGGTTGGCCGCCTAAATGAGTTGAGTGAACAGTTTATTTCTGGCGACAAATATGTGTTTGTTACTCCATTTTGGAACTTTTCCTTCCCTCCCGTAATGAAGGCTTATGTTGATTCAGTTGCTGTAGCAGGTAAAACATTCAAATACACAGCTGAGGGTCCAATTGGCTTACTAACAGATAAAAAAGCACTACATATCCAATCAAGAGGTGGGATTTATTCTGAGGGACCAGCAGCAGATTTAGAGATGGGGCATCGTTATTTAAATGTGATCATGAATTTCTTTGGAGTACCTTCATTTGAAGGATTATTTATTGAAGGTCACAATGCAATGCCTGATAAAGCGGAAGAAATTAAAGCAAATGGGATTGCACGTGCAAAGGATTTAGCGAAGACATTTTAATATATTGAAAAAGGATGAGTCTATGATCTCATCCTTTGTTTTTTAAAAATTCATTTCAATTTAGAAGCCTCCCTCACTAGGTGAAAATGGTAGGTTAAACTTAGTTTCTACAGCTCGAAGTCTTTGGTTTAAACGATTAAGTCTTCGTGTGTGCTGTTCAACCCGATCATTTACACGGACTACTTGTTCATTTATTCTTGTAAGCTCTCTGTTCAATCGTCTTATTTCTTCGTTTTGTCTTTTTATTTCATCATTTAGTCTAGTCAGTTCTTTTGTTTGTCGTTCATTTTGACGCTCTAATGCATTGACTCTTCTTTCGAGATTTGGTTGGCGATTTTCCCAAGACGGTCCCTGTTGCTCCATTATGGGATAAGATGATTGCTGGCTATAGTAATGCTGAGGCAAATGATTAACTTGATAACCATAAGGATAATGATACATGAAGGAAAACTCTCCTTTATTTTTATTAGCATGCCAAAGGTGAAAATAGAAATTTTTATTTTGGTATGCTGTTTATATCCCTATAAGAATATGTAGGTAAATGCGGAGTGCCACAGCAAAAGCTATTTTTTTAAAAAAGTTAGTATTAAATATTTCCATTATGGGGACGGTTTCTTTCTTAAAAATCTTTATACATTTTCTTGATTTTTGAAAACGTTTGGGGGTAATCCATCTGCTTGTGCATTAGTATGAAAAATATTGAAATAGAGAAGGTAGAGTTTGTCTTTGATACGATCGTTCATTTGTTACAAAATAAAATTAGCGATATAAAAGAGCATGGGAGTTAGTCTCTTATGCTTTTTTCCCTTTAACATTACAAACCAAAAAGGATATTTCCGAAAAACTATGTAAGAATTTGTGACATAACAATTGCGAGCGTCCTTTTTCACCTCTATACTACATTTTAACAAAGTCATTCATTATAAAACTACATAAAGGTTCATTATTATATATGAACGGAAAAGCAGCCTAGGGTTCCGTTGGTCAAATAAATGATCAAGTCTGGTCCGAGAGGGAGCGTATGGAAAACATCTTGTTTTCTGTATACACGGAAGGATAAAAGCCTGGGAGACGACCTCTCCCAGGCTTTTATTTTTCCTCAAAAAGCAAATTTCCCTTTTGTAAATTTTGATAAATATATTTAAGGAGGTAGCAGGCAAGGAAGTTTCAGGTAAGAAGAAGTTCACCTATTATATTCTGAATATTCAGTATAAGGAGAGGGATTAATGAGGACAGAAACTCCAGAATTAAAAAAATCGCTTAATACGTTTGGTGTTGTATTTTTAGGGCTTGCATGGATGACACCGATGATCTTTTTCACTGTATATGGGGTAGCATTTGAAGCAGCTGGAGGCATGCTTGCTGCTGCCTATGTAGTAGCATTTTTAGCCATCTTTTTTACTGCGTATAGCTACAGTAGGATGGTCAAGGCTTATCCTATTTCAGGATCAGCTTACACATATACAAAAAAAGCGGTAAATCCAAAGATAGGTTTTTTAGTAGGGTGGGCCTTGCTTTTAGATTATATTGTTTCCCCCATTATTGCTTGCTTGACTTTTGGACTCTTTCTAAATGCTCAATTCCCTAGTATTCCAGTTTATGTGTGGATTATTATATTAAATTTAATTTTAGCGTTTGTTAATATTATTGGGATTAAATCTGTTGCAAGGGTAAGTGGATTTTCTGTTATCTTTCAAATTGTTTTTATTGTATTCTTTTGTGTATTTGTAGCGAAGGATATTATTGTTGGTGGGGACGGGATGGCATTATTCTCGATGCAGCCTTTCTTTTCTAGTGACCATTCTATTGGAACGATATTCTCTGGGGCAGCTTTAATTTGTTTCTGTTTTCTTGGTTTTGATGCTGTAACAACCATGGCAGAGGAAACGGTCAATCCCCGTAAGACGATACCAAGAGCAATTTTATGATTGTCTGTATTGCTGCAGTATTATACATTTCAATTTCGTATTTAACCCAAATCGCTTATCCAAACTTTACATTTGTCAATGTGGATACAGCTTCATTTGAAATGATTCAAATGGTAGGAGGCAATTTGTTAAGTGCATTATTTACAACAGTTTTAATTGTTGCAACCTTTACTCAGGGGGTTTCATCTGTAACAAGCGTAACAAGATTCCTATTTGCTCTTGGTCGAGAATCCATATTACCGAATAAGGTGTTTGGATATATCCATCCAAAATTTAAAACACCAGTCTTAAACATCGTGTTTGTAACTATTATTTCGTTTTTCTCGATCGCCATTGATTTAGATACAGCTGTAACATTTGTCAGCTTTGGTGCATTAACAGCATTTACGTTTGTCAATATTTCTGTTATTGCTCATTACTATGTTCGAAATAAGCAACGATCATTAAAAGCTGCATTTTTATATTTGATCTTCCCGCTAGTTGGTGCTTGCTTTATTGGATGGTTGTTAACATTACTTGAGACCCAAACATTGTTAATCGGGATTGGATGGATTGTATTAGGATTTGTTTACTTAGGAATACGAACAAGCCTGTTCAAAAAGCCGATATCTGACGTGACGGAAGGTAAGGTAGCATTACCAAATCGATAAAATGAAAAAGTGTGTTAGATAATCTTACATGTTGGTTTGAATATCTAACAAGGCATACTATACTGAATGTACAGAATAATTCAATAAAGCTTCTCAACTGAGAAGGAAAAAGCTGTCTAGGGTTCCGTTCTTGTCATGAATCTCCCCTCATTCAAACAAGAAGTCTGGACCGAGAGAGAGCGTATGGCTATACCGTATGATAGCTATATACACGGAAGGACAAAAGCCTGGGAGACGTTAATCTCCTAGGCTTTTGTCCTTTTTTTAGTACAAAATAATAGGAGGAAACTTCATATGAATAGCATTTTTAGTAAAATAATCCCTGTTGGTGGAAAATGGTCTGGAACAATCGGGAAAGGAAAATTGGTAAGATTCACTGCTTTAGGAAATGGAGCAAATCTTTCAACCCTTATGTATCACGCTCATAATCTAACAGAACGCTACAATATGCCCGATACATTAAAAGCACAGCATACCTCACACTTAACAAAAGGACATGTGCTCATGAGTGATAATGGAAGAGTGTTAACAAGCATTGTTGAAGATAGTCTAGGGTGGCATGACAGTATTTCTGGGTATACGTCACGCAAACAAACAGATAAAAAATATGGAGTCACAACCTATCAAGATTTGCGAAATGATTGGTTAAGAAGCGGTGAAGAAAATTTCTCTGTTGAACTCGTAAGAAATGGATTAGGAGTACGAGACATCGTACCGGTCTTGAACTTATTTTCAAAAGTGTACTGTGATGAAAACGGGGATATGCACTTTGTGGAAGGTCACTGCAAGGAAGGTGCAACTGTGACACTTAGAACAGAGATGGATACATTATTTGTTTTTTCTAACACACCAAATCCTTTAGATCCTAATAAAGAATATCCATCAGTACAAATCGAAATAGAAGTTTTTGAGGCAAACCCAGTAGAAGATGATGACATTTGTGTAAACTTCCGTCCGGAAAATCGCAGAGCATTTGAAAATACTTGGGAATATCACACATTACTAGGTGAAGCGAAAAAATCAGTTGTCTTGAAATAACACTTTGTTAATAGATTAGAAAAGCCAATTGTTAAAGATGCTTAAAGGAGGAAGAAACCATGGCGGTTTTAAACTATACAGAAAGTACAAGAAAAGTAGAAGATGCAATCTATGATCACGTGATCCCAGCAGGAGATGGGTGGATGCATGAATTACAACCAGCTCAGGTGTTAAGAATTGTAGATTTAGAGGGAAACCAAGCGGCTGATACTCTTTTCTATAATGCGGAGGACCCAGAAGATCACTACAGTGCAGTAGCTACTATGGCAGGCCAGCAAAATATTTATCTATCAACTGGAACAATTTTACGCTCTGAGTCAAATAAAGAATTATTGAAAATTATTGCAGATACATGTGGACGTCATGACACATTAGGTGGTGCCTGCTCAGCTCAAAGTAATACAGTTCGTTACTCACATGATACATTGCCAATGCACAACTGCAGAGATACTTTCATGCTGCAGCTAACAAAATACGATGAACGTTTTACAAAGAGTGATTTGGCGCCGAATATTAATTTCTTTATGAATGTACCTGTTACACCAGAGGGTGGGCTAACCTTTGCTGACGGTGTCTCAGCTCCGGGGCGCTATGTTGAAGTCCAATCGATCGTGAAAACTGTTGCGTTAATTAGTAACTGTCCGCAGTTGAATAATCCATGTAATGCCTACAATCCGACGCCAGTTCGGTGTTGATTTGGGATAAATAAGAATGAATTACTTTTGGTATAGGGCTGAATTTTCAAAACTCATGGCTGGAGAGCAAGAAAGGTCTTCATAGAAGAGATGAAGACCAAAACTCATGGATGGAGAGCGAGAAAAGTCCTTCATAAGAGTGATAAAACCCAGTACTCGATGAAGAAGTGCTCAAATCCTTCTTCATCCCTAAAGCCAAAGTATTCTCGACCACTCTAAGGGGAAATTAGCCTCTACTAAGAGAAAAAATAAAGAACATCACAAGAAGGAGAGGATCACATGTTTAAAAAGATATTAATCGCAAACCGTGGGGCGATTGCGGTTAGAATAGAGCGAACATTGAAAAAATTAGGAGTTTCATCTGTAGCGGTTTATACAAAAGCTGACCAAGATAGCTTACATGTTGATGGTGCAGATGAAGCTGTTTTGATCGGAGAAGGGGCAGCGAAAGATAGTTACTTAAATGCAGAATTAATCCTTAAAACAGCCCTTGAAGCAGGTGCAGAGGCTATCCATCCAGGCTATGGATTTTTAAGTGAAAATGCTGATTTTGCCCATGCTTGTCTAGAGAATGGCATTACATTTATCGGACCATCACCAGAGCAAATGGAGATGTTTGGTTTGAAGCATTCTGCGAGGGAAATTGCTGAAAAAGCTGGAGTTCCAATGCTTTCAGGGACAAATTTAATTGACAACTTAAACACTGCTTTAGAGCAAGCAAATCAAATTGGTTATCCTGTTATTCTAAAAAGTACTGCAGGTGGCGGCGGAATTGGGATGCGTGTTTGTGAGGATGAGGATGCGTTACGCACTGCTTATGATGGAGTTCTTCATTTAGCAGAAACAAACTTTAATAATGGTGGATTATTTTTAGAAAAATATATTGCTAAAGCACGACATGTAGAGGTGCAAATTTTTGGGAATAGTTTTGGTGAGGTTGTCACTTTAGGTGAGCGTGATTGCTCTATTCAACGACGAAATCAAAAGGTGATTGAAGAAAGTCCTGCTCCAAAGTTGTCTGATGAAATTCGCCAAAAAATGTTTGCTGCAGCAAAAAGCTTAGCTGAGGAAGTCGGATATCGAAGTGCTGGAACTGTTGAATTTTTATATGATCCTGAAACATGTGAATTTTATTTCTTGGAAGTAAATACTCGCTTGCAGGTAGAGCATGGTGTAACAGAGGAAGTATTAGGAGTTGACCTTGTAGAATGGATGGTCAAAGAGGCTGCAGATGAGCTGAAAAATTTACAAGATCTTGTTCGGAAGCCAAAAGGACATAGCATTCAAGCCCGTATTTACGCTGAAGATTGTCATCATGATTTCCGTCCAAGTGCTGGTCAGCTTGATCAAGTCATTTTATCGACACTCTCACGTAATGAAACATGGGTAAGAGATGGAATCACTATCACCTCTTTATACGATCCAATGCTTGCAAAAATCATTGTTCATGGAAAAGACCGTACAGATGCGATTCAAAAATTGATCAAGGCTTTAAGTGAAACACGTATGTATGGGATCACAACAAACCTTCAATATTTACAAGCATTGTTACAGGAAGAGGATTGTATAGCAGGAAATGTGTACACAAGAATGCTAAATAATTTTGAAGCGGTTGAAAATGCCCTTGAAGTCATAGATGGCGGTGTTCAGACAACTGTTCAGGATTGGCCTGGAAGAAAAGGTCATTGGGATGTTGGGGTTCCTCCTTGTGGTCCAATGGATCCTTTGTCCTTCAGAATTGGAAACAAATTATTAGGAAATGATGACAACGCACCAGGATTAGAATTTACACTCCGAGGAGGAGCTTATCAATTCCGTAATGATATGTGGTTTTGCTTAACGGGAGCTGATATGGAAGCGAAGCTTGATGGGGAAGATATCTCATTATATAAGCCAATACTAGCCAAAAAGGGGCAGGTTTTATCATTTGGCGAAGCAAAAGTAGGGATGAGAACGTATATGCTTGTCACAGGTGGTTTTGATATGCCGAAGATTTTAGGAAGTTCGTCTACATTTACACTTGGAAACTTTGGGGGACATGGAGGCAGAGCACTTCGTACTGGTGATGTGCTTGCCGTTCATAATAATCGTACACCGATTGCAAAAGAAACACTACTAATCAAACATCAACCGAGAGTTAACAATTCATGGACGATTGGTGTAATTCCTGGCCCGCATTGTACAGAGGAATTTTTGCAGCCAGATTATTTAAAACAGCTAACAGAGACAAAATGGGAAATTCATTTTAATAGCTCACGTACCGGTGTCCGTCTTGTTGGACCTAAACCACTATGGACTCGTGAAGATGGAGGAGAAGCAGGTTTACATCCTTCCAATATTCATGATAATGCTTACGCAATTGGTACCCTTGATCTAACAGGAGATATGCCGATATTGCTTGGTCCTGATGGTCCTAGTCTTGGCGGGTTTGTGTGTCCAGTTACAACAGCTTCAGCTGAGTTTTGGAAAATTGGTCAGCTTCATCCTGGAGATACCGTCCAATTTAAGCTTATCACACTTGAAGAAGCGGATCGTTTACGTAAGTTACAAGAACAAAATCTGCAAGCCATCACAGAAAATCACATAACACAGCTAGAAGAAGTACAGCTAGCCGAGCCAAATATTGAGATAACACCTGAATATCCGGTTTTAGCTAGGGAGTCAGGTGATCGTCAAATTCCAATTACGATCCGTTGTAGTGGAGATGAAAATCTTCTTGTGGAATACGGTGACATGGAACTGGATTTACTCTTGCGTTTCAAGGCACATGTTTTAATGGATTGTATTCAACAAAGTGAAGATATTCCTATATTAGATTTAACACCAGGAATCAGATCCTTACAAATTCATATCGATGCATCAAAAATGACGGTAAAAGATGCGGCTAAAAAGGTATTAGAAATTGATCGCAGCTTACCACCGCTTGAATCAATTCAAGTACCATCGAGAATCGTTCGCCTGCCGCTATCCTGGAATGATCCATCTGTACAATTAGCGACAGAACGTTATCAACAAAATGTTCGCTCAGATGCACCTTGGTGCCCTGATAATCTGGAGTTTATTAGACGAATCAATGGGTTGGATAGCATTGAAGATGTTAAAAGCGTTGTATTTGATGCAAGTTATTTAGTTCTAGGATTAGGTGATGTTTACTTAGGTGCGCCAGTCGCGACACCGATTGATCCGCGCCACCGTCTCGTCACAACAAAATATAATCCAGCACGTACTTGGACACCCGAAAATGCAGTTGGCATTGGTGGAGCGTATATGTGTGTGTATGGAATGGAAGGTCCAGGGGGCTATCAGTTTGTAGGACGTACAATCCAGGTGTGGAATAAGCTTAGGTCTACTGAAAGCTTTGAGCCTGGTAAGCCATGGTTATTACGCTTTTTCGATCAAATTCAATTTTATCCAGTTGAAGCAGATGAATTACTACAAATGCGGGAAGATGTTCTTCGTGGTCGTTTTGAGGTTGATATTACAGAAACGACCTTTGATCTAGGAGAGTATTTGAAATTCCAAGAGGAAATTAAAGAAAGTGCCAATCAATTCAAACAACGTCAGGAAGCTGCCTTTAATGAGGAGCGCGAAAGATGGAAGGAGCAAGGAATAGAGGAACATGTATCAGAGGATGATTCTTTGGCATCAAATGAGGAAGAAGTGATTCCTGAAGGAGCAATCCCTGTTAATTGTTCAATGCCGGGAAGTGTGTGGAAAGTCCTTGTTTCTCCAGGTGATCAAGTGAAAAAAGGCGATGTCCTTATTATAGAAGAAAGCATGAAAATGGAGTTCCCGCAAGCAGCACCATGTGACGGTGAAATCGCAGAGATTTATGTAAAGCCCGGTGATTCAGTGCATGCAGGACAACTATTTGTTAGTTTATATGAGGAAAAAAAGGTAGGTGTTGCACAATGAGCGAAGGAAAGTTCCCAGCTAAGTTAACAATAAGCTGGCTGCGAGAAAAATACGCTAGTAAGCAGCTGACGCCAGGAGAAGTGATTGAAGAGATTCTTTATCGATCACATCAGGATGAAGATATGAATATATGGATTACTCCACCAAAAATGGATTACATTCAGCCATATATAGATCGTCTATCCGAGTTTGATTTTGATTCATCTCCCTTATGGGGAATACCGTTTGCAATAAAAGATAATATCGATTTAGCTCATGTACCGACAACTGCTGGCTGTGCAGAATTTAGCTATACACCATCAGAACATGCTACTGTTGTGAAAAGATTAATAGAGGCAGGCGCTATTCCAGTAGGTAAAACAAATTTAGATCAATTTGCAACAGGGTTAGTCGGGACTCGCAGTCCTTATGGGGAAACACATAACTCCTTACGTCAAGAGTTAATAAGTGGTGGTTCAAGCTCCGGATCTGCCCTATCTGTTGCAAGAGGTCAGGCTGTTTTTGCTTTAGGAACAGATACTGCTGGTTCTGGTCGTGTCCCTGCTGCCCTTAACGATCTAGTTGGCTTGAAGCCTAGTTTAGGAGCTTGGCCAACAAAAGGGGTCGTCCCAGCGTGCGCAAGTCTTGATTGTGTTACAGTATTTTCTCATAGTTTAGAAGACGCTTATCATGTAGATGCCGTGGCTAGAGGATTAGATCAAGAGGATCCGTGGTCCAGAGATTTTCCACTGCCTCTAGCTAAGCTTCCGAAAAGAATCTGTTTACCAAAGGATTCCATTTCATTTTATGGTCCTTTTGCAAGTAAGTATGAAGATGCATGGAATCGAGCGGTTGAACAACTAAAACAGCTTCCAATTTCAATTGAATATATTGATTATGAATTTTTCCGCGAGGCCGCAGCCATTCTTTATGATGGACCTTTTGTAGCAGAAAG
Organism: Metabacillus sp.; assembly: GCA_035645575.1. Classification (GTDB taxonomy): domain Bacteria; phylum Bacillota; class Bacilli; order Bacillales; family Bacillaceae; genus Metabacillus. The sequence goes on along the minus strand of DASQMK010000102.1, from coordinate 1,600 downwards.
ATGGGCAGCCTTAGGGGAATTTATTAATGATAACCCTGGTGTAACATTCCCGGTCACGGAGAAGGTGCTTCGTTCAGGTGCTCAACCAAAATATGATGCAGTATCTGTGTTCAATTCGATACACAAATTACAAGAATTCAAACGTAGAGCCAAGACTCTATTAAAAGATGCCGTTCTTGTTACACCAACAGCTGGAGGAACTTGGACACGTGATCAAGTCCGAGAAGATCCAATTAAAACAAATAGTGATATGGGGTTATATACGAATCACTGTAACTTACTAGATTTAAGTGCGGTAGCTGTCCAGGCTGGTGAGGCAGGCGAGAACCTTCCGTTTGGTATTACTTTCTTCGCTTTATCCCATGAGGAAGGACTCATTGCCGGAGCAGCTGAGGCTTTTGTTTCGAAAAGTAAGGACAAACAAAAGACAACTCAAGTTGCCGTTTGTGGTCTCCATATGAGAGGCTTTCCACTTGAAAAACAGATGCTAGAGTTTGGTGCAACCTTTGTTCGTGAAGATAGAACAGCTGAAAAATATCAATTTATTAAGCTGCCAACAGAACCATCAAAGCCAGGATTGATTAAGAAACAAACAGGTGGAAAGGCTATTCAATTAGAAATTTGGGAAATGCCTCTTTCATCTTTCGGAGAATTTGCCAAATTAATCCCATCCCCGCTTGGTATTGGTAAAATTGAGCTTCAAGATGGCACAGAGGTACCAGGGTTTATTTGTGAAGGGTATGCAGTAGAAGGTGCAGAGGATATTACGGAAGCTGGGAGCTGGAGGAAGGTATTGCAAAGTGTATAACAAATGAAAAAATAACTCATCTTAAAACATCATATGTTTTAGGGTGAGTTTTTTTTATACTAGCCTTCACGATAAGCTAAGTTTCTCTAATTTATAATCGTATGCAGGACTTTTACAACTTTCCTTGAAGTAATTAAAGGAATGTTTTTATACTATCTAAAAGTATAAAAATTTTATGGATGATCGTATAAAAACTAAGGCTTTCGCCATTTGGACTTAGTGACAAGCCGTGTTTTTCTAATCACAAGGGGGAGCAGCATGAAACATAAAGTCGTGGTTTACCGTGAATTACCTGAACAAGTATTGAGTTTTTTAAAAAATAAATTTAATGTGAGTTATTTTCCAAATTTAGATGATCAAAATTATCATGATTTCCTATCTGAGCTTCAAACAGCACAAGGTTTGTTAGGTGCTAGTATGAAAATAGATCAAGAGCTTTTAGATCAAGCTCCTCAGTTAAAGGTGATTTCTAATATTTCAGTTGGCTATGATAATCTTAATATAGAAGAATTAAGGAAAAGGGGAATTTTAGGTACAAATACACCTGGAGTGCTAGATGACACGACAGCAGACACTGTTTTTGGTCTTTTGCTTGCAACGGCTAGAAGAATGCCAGAGCTTGATCATTATGTTAAGTCTGGAAGATGGGAAGGCACAAAAGGTGAAGATCTTTTTGGTGTGGATGTGCATCATAAAACATTAGGTATTATTGGGATGGGAAGCATTGGCAGGGCTGTTGCCAAACGTGCACGATTTGGGTTTGATATGGAGATTTTATACCATAATCGTTCA
>DASQMK010000101.1:0-11316 GCA_035645575.1 Metabacillus sp. | reverse complement strand
GGCATGAAAGCTGCTGCAAAAGAAGCATTTGGTACAGACTCGCTTGAAGGAAAAGTTGTAGCTGTGCAAGGTGTCGGTAATGTTGCATATAACCTTTGCAAACATCTTCATGAAGAAGGAGCAAAATTGATTGTAACAGATATCAATAAAGAAGCTATTCAAAGAGCGGTAGTAGATTTTAATGCTATTGCTGTTGAGCCTAATGACATCTACAGTGTTGAATGTGATATTTATGCACCGTGTGCATTAGGAGCAACAATTAATGATGTAACGATTCCGCAATTGAAAGCAAAAGTGATCGCTGGGGCAGCAAATAACCAATTAAAAGATCCAAAACATGGTGACACTATTCATGAAATGGGCATTGTTTATGCACCTGATTATGTAATTAATGCAGGTGGAGTTATTAATGTTGCAGATGAATTATATGGCTATAACAGTGAAAGAGCGCTTAAAAAAGTAGAAACGATCTATAATAATATCTCCCGTGTCATTGAAATAGCAAAGCGAGATGGTATCCCAACCTACCAAGCTGCTGATCGTTTAGCAGAAGAACGAATTGAGAGAATGAGAAACTCTCGTAGCCAATTTTTACAAAATGGTCATCATATTTTAAGCCGTAAATAATTAGCAAGCTTCTGAATTAGCCTCTACAACCAGTGCTTTACTTTCAAGAACATGTTCAAAGCGAGTTTGTTGGGGTTAATTCTATGTTTAAATATAATCTCTTTACCTTACATATCGAAACAACGAACCAAATGATTGACTAAATATGGAGGTTTTGGACATTGCTGATCAACGAATATCGAATACTAGTTATAAATCCTGGTTCAACCTCAACAAAAATTGGTGTGTTTGACAATGAACGATCTATTTTTGAGAAAACACTAAGACATGATAATGAAAAGCTAAATACTTTTCCTACGATCATTGATCAGTACGAGTTTCGAAAACAAACAATTTTAGAAACTCTTGATGAAGAAGGAATTAATATCTCCAAACTGAATGCAGTTTGTGGTCGTGGTGGGCTGCTTCGTCCTATAGAAGGTGGAACGTATATAGTAAATAACGAGATGATTGAAGATTTAAGAAAAGGTTATGCGGGTCAGCATGCTTCTAATTTAGGTGGAATTATTGCTTTTGAAATAGCGAGTGCTTTAAATATCCCGGCTTATATCGTTGACCCAGTTGTTGTGGACGAAATGGAGGAAATAGCAAAAATCTCTGGTGTTCCTTCTATTCAAAGAAGAAGCATTTTTCACGCATTAAATCAAAAAGCGGTAGCTCGCAGAGTGGCCACAGATTTTAATAAAAAATATGAAGATCTAAACTTAATTATCACTCATATGGGCGGTGGAATTACAGTGGGAGCCCATAAAAATGGCCGTGTTATTGATGTGAATAACGGATTGCATGGTGATGGACCTTTTAGTCCTGAGAGAGCAGGAACTGTTCCAGCAGGAGATCTTGTATCGATGTGCTATTCGGGAGACTATTATCGGGAAGAAATAATGAAAAAGCTTGTTGGGCAAGGTGGTTTAGTAGGTTATTTAGGCACAAACGATGCAACAAAGGTAGAAAAAATGATTGAAGCAGGAGATAAAAAAGCTGCATTAATATACTCTGCAATGGCCTATCAAATTGCGAAAGAAATTGGCTCTGCAAGTGCCGTTTTAAAAGGTAAGGTTGATGCAATTGTATTAACAGGAGGGTTAGCCTATGGAAAAACCTTTGTAAAGGAAATTTCATCCTATGTTGATTGGATTGCAGATGTTTTAGTCTTTCCTGGTGAAAATGAGCTACAGGCTTTAGCTGAAGGGGCACTTCGGGTATTGAGAAAAGAAGAAAAAGCCAAGCATTATCCTAATGAGAAAATGGTGTCTAAGGTTTTTCAATCATAACCAAACTTTAATGAAATTGAATCTGATGGCATCAAAAAAAGTAGAAAGTATAAGAACAACATATGAGGAAGTTTAAGGATGAGTATAGAAAACGAAGACTTTCGCCATTTGCGACACGATAAGTTTCTCTAAAAAAACGCATTTGTTGCTTCTTATTAATTGAAGGAGTGTGTAAAAGTGGCTACTGAATATGATTTGGTTATTCTTGGTGGAGGGACCGGCGGCTATGTTGCAGCAATTCGTGCTTCACAGCTTGGCCTTAAAACAGCAATTGTGGAGAAAGGTAAGCTCGGAGGGACCTGTCTTCATAAAGGATGTATCCCAAGTAAAGCATTATTAAGGAGTGCTGAAGTATTTGCCACGGCTAAGAAAAGCGATGAGTTCGGTGTGGAAATAACGGATGTGAAACTTAATTTTTTGAATGTACAAAAACGGAAACAAGCAATCGTCGACCAACTACATCAAGGGGTTCAGCAGTTAATGAAAAAAGGAAAGATAGATATTTATGAAGGGTTTGGTCGGATTCTGGGTCCGTCCATTTTCTCTCCGATGCCAGGTACTATTTCGGTTGAGATGAACAATGGAGAGGAAAATGAGATGCTTATTCCTAAAAATGTAATCATTGCTACGGGTTCAAGACCGAGAAATCTAGATGGACTTGACATTGATGGTGAATCCATTTTAAGTTCTGATGAGGCCCTAGAGTTAACCAAACTACCTCAATCAGTCATTATTGTTGGAGGTGGTGTTATTGGAATCGAATGGGCTTCCATGCTATCTGACTTCGGAGTTGACGTAACAGTTATAGAATACGCTGATCGTATCCTACCTACTGAAGATAACGAAATTTCAAAAGAAATGAATCGGTTGATGACGAAAAAAGGTGTGAAAATTCATACAAGTACAAAGGTATTACCAAAAACGCTTAACAAGGAAAATGGTGTAACAATTCAAGCTGAATCCAAAGGTGAACAACAAGAATTTGCAGCAGAGAAAATACTTGTATCTGTTGGACGAAAACCAAATGTTGAGGGAATTGGACTTGAAAATACTGATATACAAATCCAAGAAGGTAATATAAATACCAATCAGTTTTATCAAACAAAGGAATCTCACATCTATGCAATAGGAGATGTCATTGGTGGATTACAGTTAGCGCATGTAGCATCACATGAAGGAATAATTGCTGTAGAGCATATAGCTGGAAAAAACCCGCTTCCAATGAATCACACATTAATATCTAAATGTATATACAGCTCTCCTGAGATTGCGAGTGTTGGATATACGGAAGGTGAAGCAAAAGAAAAAGGCTATAATGTTAAGCTCGGAAAATTCCCTTTCAAAGCGATTGGGAAAGCACTGGTTTATGGTGAAAGTGATGGATTTGTCAAACTTGTCGTTGATGAGGAAACAGATGATATTCTAGGAGTCCATATGATTGGACCACATGTAACAGACATGATATCTGAAGCGGGTCTTGCAATGGTTCTTGATGCAACTCCATGGGAGGTTTCACACACAATTCATCCTCACCCTACTTTATCTGAAGTGATTGGTGAGGCAGCTCTTGCTGTTGATGGAAAAGCCATCCACTTTTAATGGTTAAAAAATGAATGTCTTTTTCAAACGTTGAATTTACGCTTTTGAAATTTGTGTAATTAGTAGATGTTTTTTACTTTGCTTTAGTGTCTAGCTCAAAGCGGCCATCGACTAGTGAACTTCATACTCCTCCTTATGATAAGTCAATATCGAATCGCTCGCGCTCTTCGTGTTTCCCTTGCTCTACTTTAATAGGTAATAAGTTGACTACTCGTAGGGAGGTCGGATAAGTCTCGCTTTATCTCATACGGAGTTCTCCAGTTCATACGTCGCTGAACGGCTGCTTACGCTTTTAAATTAGGAGGTATACAAATGACAGAAAATCGTCATCAAATGTTAAACCTTACAGATGAAGATGTATTAGAAATGTATGAAACGATGTTGTTAGCTAGAAAGATTGATGAACGGATGTGGCTTTTAAATCGTGCTGGAAAAATTCCATTTGTTATTTCTTGTCAAGGGCAAGAGGCAGCTCAGGTTGGAGCGGCTTTTGCACTAAATCGTAAAGAGGATTACGTACTTCCTTATTATAGAGACATGGGAGTTGTTTTAACATTTGGTATGACTGCTAAAGATTTAATGCTATCAGCTTTTGCAAAAGCGGAGGATCCAAATTCAGGCGGAAGACAAATGCCAGGACATTTTGGGCAAAAGAAAAATAGAATTGTCACTGGTTCTTCACCGGTTACAACACAGGTTCCGCATGCGGTCGGTATTGCCCTTGCAGGAAGGATGCAAAAAAAGAATATCGTTACGTTTGTTACTTTTGGAGAAGGATCATCAAATCAGGGAGATTTCCATGAGGGAATCAATTTTGCTGCTGTTCATAAACTACCTGTTATTTTTATGTGTGAAAACAACCGGTATGCAATTTCTGTTCCTTATGACAAGCAAGTTGCCTGTGAGAAAATATCAGACAGAGCAGTTGGATACGGAATGCCAGGTGAAACTGTTGATGGGAATGATCCACTCGAAGTATATCGAGCAGTAAAAGAAGCAGCAGATCGGGGAAGACGTGGAGAGGGACCTACATTAGTAGAGGCGATATCCTATCGATTAACACCACATTCAAGTGATGATGATGATAGAAGTTACCGAGAACAAGAAGAAGTAGCGGAAGCAAAGAAAAATGATCCAATATTTACTTTTGCTAACTATTTAAAATCACTTGGAATTTTAACAGATGAAAAAGAAAAAGAAATCACCGAAAACATTATGAAGGTTGTAAATGAAGCAACTGAATATGCAGAAGCGGCTCCATATGCGGATCCAAATCACGCTTTAAAATATGTTTACGCAGAGTAGGGGGAGATAATATGGCTGTTATATCGTATATTGATGCCATTACGATGGCAATGCGTGAAGAAATGGAGCGCGACGAAAAAGTTTTTGTATTAGGAGAAGATGTAGGGCGTAAAGGTGGCGTATTTAAAGCAACAGCAGGGCTATATGATCAATTTGGCGAAGAACGGGTAATTGATACACCTCTTGCAGAATCAGCCATTGCTGGTGTTGGCATTGGTGCGGCAATGTATGGAATGAGACCAATAGCAGAAATGCAGTTTGCCGATTTTATCATGCCTGCTGTAAACCAAATTATTTCTGAAGCTGCAAAAATCCGGTATCGATCGAACAATGATTGGAGCTGTCCTATAACGATTCGAGCACCTTTTGGTGGTGGAGTTCATGGGGCATTATATCATTCTCAATCGGTAGAAGCGGTATTTGCAAATCAACCTGGATTAAAGATTGTTATTCCTTCAACACCATATGATGCAAAAGGGTTGCTAAAAGCTGCTATCCGTGATGATGATCCAGTTCTTTTCTTTGAACATAAACGCGCGTATCGTTTAATAAAAGGTGAAGTACCGACAGATGATTATGTGTTACCGATTGGAAAAGCGGATGTGAAGCGTGAAGGAGATGACGTAACAGTTATAACGTATGGGTTATGTGTCCATTTTGCTCTTCAAGCTGCTGAGCGTTTGGCTAATGATGGAATTTCTGTTCATGTAGTTGATTTACGTACAGTATACCCAGTGGACAAAGAAACAATCATTGAAGCTGCTTCCAAAACTGGTAAAGTATTACTTATAACTGAGGATAATAAAGAAGGAAGTATTATTGGTGAGGTGTCTGCCATTATAGCGGAAAACTGCCTATTTGATTTAGATGCCCCAATTATGAGATTAGCTGGTCCAGATGTACCAGCGATGCCTTATGCCCCAACAATGGAAAAATTCTTTATGTTAAATCCTGATAAAGTTGAGGATGCAATACGAAAATTGGCTGAATTTTAATAAAGACTAAATTAAAGGGCTTTTAACCGAGGAGGTTTGAATATGGCCATAGAACTAATAAAAATGCCCCAGTTAGGTGAAAGTGTAACAGAAGGTACCATAAGTAAGTGGCTTGTTTCTGTTGGTGATAAGGTAGAGAAGTATGAGCCGCTTGCAGAGGTTATGACGGATAAAGTCAATGCTGAGGTTCCATCTTCTTTTAGCGGAGTAATAAAGGGGCTTATTGCGGACGAAGGAGACACTTTAGCTGTAGGAGAGGTTATTTGTCAAATTGAAGTTGCGGGTGATAAAACATCAGATACGAAAGAAACATCATTAAAGCAAAATGAAAATGATGTACAAATTGAGTCACCTAAAAATGATCAAAACAAAAAAAGATATTCTCCAGCTGTCCTTAAAATTGCACAAGAACATGATATAAACTTAGAGATGGTAAATGGTACTGGTGCAGGAGGGCGAATCACCCGAAAAGATATATTAAAAATTGTTGAAACAGGGTCTATTCCAACACAAGAGACAAGAAAGAACGATAAAGAAGAGATGCTTGCAGAAACAGACTCCCAAAAAGTCTCAGCTCCCGTTAAAACACAAACAGGTGATATTGAAATACCTGTATCAGGTGTAAGGAAAGCTATTGCTAATAATATGGTAAGAAGTAAGCAAGAGGTTCCTCATGCCTGGATGATGATGGAAGTAGATGTGACAGGGCTTGTTGAGTATCGAAACTCTGTAAAAGATGATTTCAAGAAAAAAGAAGGTTTTAATCTAACCTTTTTTGCCTTTTTTGTAAAAGCTGTTGCACAAGCTTTAAAAGAATTTCCGCAAATTAATTCAATGTGGGCAGGAGATAAAATCATTCAGAAGAAGGATATTAATATTTCAATTGCGGTAGCAACTGAGGATTCCTTGTATGTTCCTGTTATAAAAAATGCAGATGAAAAAACAATTAAAGGAATTGCAAGAGAAATCACTGATCTAGCATACAAGGTGCGGAACGGAAAACTAACCTCTGAAGATATGCAAGGTGGAACATTTACAGTAAATAACACTGGCTCGTTCGGATCCGTGCAATCGATGGGAATCATCAATTACCCACAAGCAGGTATTGTCCAGGTTGAATCCATTGTGAAACGTCCCGTTATTATTAATGGAATGATCGCTGTGAGAGATATGGTGAATTTATGTATGTCTTTAGATCATAGAGTACTTGATGGATTAATTTGTGGTCGTTTCCTTTCTAGAGTAAAGGAGATTCTTGAAAATACATCTAAAGAAACAACATCAATTTATTAATTGGCAAAAAAGTAATCGAAACTTCGATTGCTTTTTTTGTTATTCTCTAAAAAGGAAAATACAAGGAGAAGTTCATTGCTGTGATGAAAAAATTATAATAGAATAAAATTAATAAATGTAAGCGCATACTCACCAAACCTTATAAAAAATGCTTTTCTAGAAGGAAAGTAGCATAAAATGATTAAAGGCCATGTTACAAAGGGGGTGGGCCTCCAGTTTTCGGAGGCACAATATGGGAGATGAACAAGTTTCAACTAAAAAAAGGGAGAAACAAAATGCATGGAAAACAGAGGTAGAAAGGCAATTAAGAGGAAGACCGCTAGAAACTTTAATAAATACGTCATATGAAGGATTGGCTATCAAACCATTATATGATGAAACAGACTTAGAACACGATGATACCTGTAGACTATATGGGAACGACCATGAGTGGAAAATCAGTCAAATGATATCAGGTAAGGATCCAAAAGAGCTCAACGAAAAAATAAAATATGCAAAAGCAAGAGGACAGAACTCTTTCTACCTTACTGACATTAATTATATAGACCATGATAAAGCTGTATTAGATGCTTTTTCTTCAATGAATTGGGAAAAGGATTCTATTTTTATTGATGTAGGTAACAATATTGCCTTTGCACCATTCTTTTTTCATCATCAAAAAATACATCGGAATTTTAAACATATTGCTGGGACTATTGGCTTTGATCCTTATGAGGAACTTTTGTTGGAAGGGGAGAGTAAGGTTTCTCTAGAAACTAAAATGGATTTTTTGGCTGATACGGTGAAATGGTCTATCGCTAATGAAGGGTCGATTCGTTGTCTTCTGATTAAAGGAAATATTTATTGTGATGCGGGTGCGAATGCACTTCAAGAGTTAGTTTTTACTTTTTCTCATGCTCTCGATCTCATAAATCAGCTTATTAATAGGGGAATGTCAATTGATCAAATTGCTAATTCATTAACGATTTCAATTGGTGTTGGACCAAATTTCTTTATGGAAATTGCTAAGTTACGAGCGGCAAGAGATATATGGGCTTCTCTTATCAATGCCTTAGGTGGAAATGATCAAAAACATAAAGTGAATTTACATGCTATTACATCAACATTTAACAAAACCGCCTATGATGTTCATGTGAATTTACTTCGTACAACAACAGAAGGCTTTTCTGCTGTTATTTCTGGAGTAGATGAAGTAACAATTTTACCTTTTGATAGTATTTTAAGTGAATCTAGTAATCTTGCAGAAAGAATTGCTAGAAATACTCATTTTATTTTGAAGGAAGAAGGTTTAGTATCGAAGGTTGTAGATCCTTCAGCAGGCTCTTATTATGTTGAAACATTGACAAAACAGCTTGGTACCACAGCGTGGGAGAAGATAAAGCAATACGACCAAGAAGGAGGTTTTTTAGCCAAACTAAAACAGGGCAATATTCAACAGGAGCTTGAGGTAATGCAGGAAAAACGAAAGGCGGACATTAATAATAGAAAGAAGTTAGTAATTGGAACAAATGCTTTTGCTATTTCAAATGAAAAAGCCGCAATAAAAAAAGCTAAGGAAAAATTAGAAACGACCAAGAAACTAAAAGATAGTGTTCCTTCATTCAAGGATGCAATAAACTATATTGAAAAAGAAAAAAAAGTTCCAACTTTAATAAGTGAGAAACAAAAAGAACAAATAAAAATAATTCCTATTAAACGTCAAAGATTAGTTGAGCACTTTGAAGAACTTCGATATCAAGCTGAAAGAGTAAAAAACAAAGGTCGCACATTAAAAGTTGGTGTTATTACGTTTGGAAAGTTAAAGGATTATAAACCAAGCCTTGATTATATTAATGGGATGTTAGCGGCAGGAGGAATTGAGGTAGAACAAATTTCTTTCAAGAAATCAAACACTTTATCAAATGTAAAAGCGGTTATTCTTTGTGGGAAAACAGAAGACCTTCAAGTATTAGACCCTATTTATATTCAACAGTTAAAGTCAGATGCTCCATCTCGACACATATATATTTTAGGGGATCAGAAAGGAATAGTTGATGAACTTCAATTAGCTGGCCAAATAGCAATGGATGAAGATGTGTATCAATTTCTGCTAAACATGCACAATATTTTGGGGGTAGAAAGAGCATGAATAGACGTAAAATATCTGATTCACCATTCGTTCGATCACAACATCAACAAAAAGCGGCCATCACAACTCATGTAACAAATGAACAAATCAATATAAAGAGTCATTATGATCAGGATGATTTAGCTTCTTTTCAACACCTTGGGTCTTATCCTGGAATCGAACCGTATGTGAGAGGCCCTTATGCAACAATGTACGTAAATCGACCATGGACCATTAGGCAGTATGCTGGATTTTCAACAGCCGAAGAAAGCAATGCTTTTTACCGAAGAAATTTAGAAATGGGACAAAAGGGTTTATCCGTTGCATTTGATTTGGCAACACATAGGGGATATGATTCCGACCATCCTCGGGTAGTTGGAGATGTTGGAAAGGCTGGAGTAGCGATAGACTCGATCCTCGATATGAAACGATTATTTGATGGAATACCTTTAGATGACATGTCTGTTTCCATGACGATGAATGGTGCAGTGCTTCCGATTATGGCCTTTTATATTGTGACTGCAGAAGAACAAGGTGTACCAATAGAAAAGCTTTCAGGTACAATCCAAAATGATATTTTGAAAGAATATATGGTTCGCAACACGTATATTTATCCTCCCGATATGTCTATGAAAATTATTGGGGATATTTTTCAATACACAGCGAAATATATGCCGAAATTTAATAGTATTAGTATATCCGGCTACCATATGCAAGAAGCGGGAGCACCTGCAGACCTTGAGCTTGCCTATACGCTTGCAGACGGTCTTGAATATATTCGTACAGGATTAAAAGCTGGTCTTGACATTGACCTGTTTGCACCACGTTTGTCATTCTTTTGGGCTATTGGAATGAATTATTTTATGGAAGTAGCAAAGATGAGGGCTGCTCGTTTCCTGTGGACATCTATTGTAAAACAATTTCACCCTAAAAATCCTAAATCAACTGCATTACGAACACATTCTCAAACATCAGGATGGAGTTTAACAGAGCAGGACCCTTATAACAATGTTGTTCGCACATGTATTGAAGCACATGCAGCTGCAATGGGGCATACTCAGTCTTTGCATACAAATGCTCTGGATGAAGCAATTGCACTACCGACTGATTTTTCGGCAAGGATTGCTCGAAATACCCAACTTTACCTTCAGCATGAAACAGGAATTTGTGATGTTATTGATCCTTGGGGAGGCTCATATTATGTTGAATCTCTCACCAATTCTTTAATTGAAAGGGCGAAGCTCCATATGGATGAAATAGAGGAGTTAGGTGGGATGACAAAAGCAATTGAAATAGGTTTGCCTAAAATGAAAATGGAGGAAGCGGCTGCGCGTAGACAAGCAAAAATTGATTCTTGTCAGGAAGCAATCATTGGTGTAAATAAATTCAAGTTAGAACAGGAAGAATCAATTGAGATATTATCAATTGATAATCAAGAAGTAAGAAATAAGCAAATTGAAAGAATTAAACAGTTAAAAGCAAATCGGGATGACGAGAAAGTTACACAAGCACTGCACGCTTTAACGAAATCTGCTGCAGATAGAACAGGGAATTTATTAGAATTAGCCGTTGAGGCAGCAAGACATAGAGCGACATTAGGAGAAATTTCATTCGCAATTGAAAAAGTTTCAAAGCGTCATCAGGCCATGATCAGATCAATTAGTGGAGTGTATAGTTCTGAGTTTTCTAATGAAGAGGAAATAAAGAAAGTCAGAGATTTGACAGACCAATTTTATGAGCTTGAAGGAAGGCGGCCAAGAATATTAATTGCAAAAATGGGTCAAGACGGTCATGACAGAGGAGCAAAGGTAATAGCAACTGCGTTTGCTGATTTAGGCTTTGATGTTGATATTGGCCCACTTTTTCAAACACCTGCTGAAACAGCAGCACAAGCTGTGGAAAATGATGTTCATGTCATAGGCATGAGTTCATTAGCAGCAGGCCATAAGACATTATTGCCACAACTAGTTGATGAATTAAAAAAGCTAAACAGGGAAGATATAGTAGTCATTATTGGTGGTGTTATCCCATATCAAGATTATGAAGAATTAAAAGAAAAAGGGGCTGCTGAAATTTTTGGACCAGGAACAGTGATTCCTGTTGCTGCAACAAAGGT
>DASQMK010000100.1:0-1765 GCA_035645575.1 Metabacillus sp. | reverse complement strand
TTTTATAAATGAAAAAACATAGACAATTTGTATTGTTTAAAGGGCAGCTAGAAGAATTATCTAAATATATATCGAATCACTCTAGATCTAGGTTAATCCGTGATTTTATAAATAAAGAGTATACATTACCTTCTGGTGATGAATTAATTACCTTGACAGCTTCTCCTGCAAAAGATGAAATAGAGACTTCTCCTTCAATTATTATAAGTGAAGATATTGAAAAGAAATTAAAGAAATTAGTTGAGGAAGGTAATTCTTCTGATTTAAGGGCTAAAAATGAAAAGTACGGATATTCTATTTTTGCTAATGAGTCATCGATCATGAGGGATGTTATTAATAAAATGATTGAAAAATATAGACATTCTCCATTGGAAGAGGTTGAAAAAATATTTAAAACTTATCGAGTTCCTGTAGGTACAATAGCAGCATTAGATAAGTTTATCCCTAAAAGAGAAAGGTCTTTCTTTATTGAAGATTTTATTTTAAATTCCTATGAAGGTCCAAAAACAGAGAGTGAAGCTGAGTTAACTAAAAGGCCAAAAGAAGGTACAGAACAATTACCCCTTAAGTTAAGTAGAGATGCTTTTAGAGAATTGAATAAATATGTTAAAGGGAAGGTTAAAGAGTCCCATATTATAAGGGATGTATTAAATGAAATAATTTCGAGTTTCGTAGAAAGTGAAAATGAACCTCAGTCAATTAACCAAAAAATTGAAGATACGTTTACTGAATTAAAAAATGAGTATACAATTGATCAAATTAAAGAGGCTGTAAATTCATATTTAGAAAAAAATACAAAATAAACGTTGGTGAAACTAGTGAAAAATACTTTTAATAAAAATGCATTTGCTTCAGTAAAAGCTTCAAATGAAGTTGAAGGGTTATTTATGAATAAGTACCAGGAAGATCTTATTATAAAGAATATTAAAGGTGAAATTTCAAAGGAAGAGCTAATAAAAGGGATAATGGAAGCTCATAGAAAATGAGTGAGTACCTACATCAATCAAAATATTGCTATCCTGGAACCGATGTATTAATTAATAAACTTGATATTAGAGATCCTTCTTTATTAAGAGATATGGAATTAGCTTTAACCTCAGTAAGATTACACCAATTATACGAACGGCCTATTGCGGGAAATTTTGACTTGAAGCATATGCAGCAGATTCATAGTATATATTCAAGATATTTATCCTTTTGGAGGATCTATACGGTCAGAAGATTTAAATTCTGTTAGATATGGGTAATTATAATTGAATTAGTCTTTTGTCAAGGGGAAGCCTATGAAAGAAGACTGGGAGTACCGAATTTTTATTGAAGAAATAAACCGGCTACAAAATGAATACCATCGATGCGATAATCAGAGTATGAAACGCGAGATATATAAGGAAATTAAACTCTTAAAACAAGCTATTATAAATTTAAAATCCAACTAAAATATATTTAAACTAAGGGAGCTTTAATTCAATAAGCTACTGAAAGGATCTTTAATTAAATTAAAGATCCTTTTTTCGTACCTATAATTGCCATTATGTTAAATAGATTTGTATAAATATACAAAGTTACCTACAGATTAACCGTACGCCTAGGCTTTAGTGGAATCCAAAATTTTTTAAAAACATATTTTATAGGATGAATAATAATGGGGTGAAAAAATGTCGAGAAGAAACAAAATAGCTAGAATGAAACTTAATGGATGTTGTCCTCCATCGGTTAGTGAAACTGAATGTCCCCCTTTTTGTCCTCCTGCCCCACGTGGTCCTCA
>DASQMK010000099.1:0-7351 GCA_035645575.1 Metabacillus sp. | reverse complement strand
AAACCCCTCCAAATACACAACCCCCTTTTTTGAATATACAGAATTTTCTTTCTACAGAGATTATAATCAATGCGCCCATAGAACACAATAGAAATGTCAGAGGATCTCACAATTTAATTTTATTGTAATAAAATAAATTATCTCTGCTAAAAAAATAAAGTTAAAATTTTATTATCTAACAAACATTTGTAGAAAATCAGTCATAACAACTGATGTACATGTATTTTGTAACGCGTTAAAGTCATTCAAAATATTAATCGTATAAACTCTAAACATTTAAACCAACTGATTTACTTTTCAGGCAATAATAGATTGTGCAAATGCTTCACAATGTCGAGCATGTCCATGTGAACATTTTGCAGGAATTGGTATAACCTGAACTAGCAATGCTGTCTCTATCTAGGTTTATGATAGAACATTGATGTTCAAGACTTATTTAATAGGCTACCTTTTTCTCTATATTAGGATAGTTAATTATTTCATTTTCCCATTCTATATTCACGATCAGTTCTACTGGTAATGATTTACGATCATCTGTAAAATTTTTCTAATATAAGATAAGAAGAAGACTATATTCTATAATCTTCTTAATTGATTGCAGCATGTTGCGCCTGCATCTCATAATAAAATTCTTTTTTCTCTATTAATTCGTTATGTGTGCCTTTTTCAATAATTTTCCCATCCTTTAATACAATAATTTGATCAGCATTTTGAATCGTATTTAGTCTATGAGCAATAACTAAAGTTGTTCTTCCCTTCATTAATCTTAATAGGGCTTCCTGAATACGCAGCTCTGTGATTGTATCAATGCTGCTTGTTGCCTCATCTAACACCAAGATTTTAGGATTCGCTAGTATGGCTCTTGCAATAGCTAATAACTGCTTTTGGCCGTGACTAATTCCATTTCCATCATGATGAATTAGCGTATCGTAGCCATTTGGAAGCTTGTGAATGAAGGAATCTGCATTGGCTAACTTTGCAGCCTCCATAACTTCTTCGTCTGTTGCATTTAAACGTCCATAACGAATATTTTCCATTACTGTTCCTTGAAATAAAAATGTATCTTGTAAAACAAAAGCCATCTGTTTTCGTAGTGTATCTCGTCCAATGTAATGAATGTTTATTCCATCAATTAATATTCTGCCATCATCCGCATCATAAAAACGAGTGATGAGGTTAATTAATGTTGTTTTGCCTGCTCCTGTTGGACCGACTAAGGCAATTATTTCACCAGGTGAAGCATGGAAAGAAACATGTTCAATTGTTTGTTGCTCCACCCCTTCTTCATAAGAAAACGATACATTTTCAAACACCACCTCACCCTTAATATCTATGCTTTCATCATCCCTGGATTGGTTGTCCTTTTCTATGTCTTCTTCAAGAATATCAAAAACTCTTTCAGCTCCGGCAATTGCAGATAACAATGTATTAAATTGGTTAGCAAGATCGTTTAATGGACGAGTAAACTGCCTTGCATACTCTGCAAAAATAACAATTACACCAATTGTAACCAACCCATTTAAAGCAAATAAACCGCCAATACAAGCAATAATAGCAAAACTGAGATTATTCAACATATTCATGACTTTGGGAATAAAACCTGATATCGTTTGAGCCCAGAAACCCGAATTCCTTAATTCCTCACCTTTGACAATAAATTCTTTTAGAACTCGATCTTCCTGTGAATAGGCCTTAATCATTTTTTGGCCTGAAATGACCTCTTCAATATACCCATTTAATTCTCCTAGATTTCTTTGCTGAAATTTAAATAACTGACCGGTCCTTTTCGTAATCCATTTCATTCCTACAACCATTAAAGGTATGATTAATAAGGTAATAGCTGTAAGCATTGGACTTAATAAAAGCATGACTGTGATTGTGCCGATAAGTGTTAAAAGACTAGAAAAAATTTGAATAACCGAGCTATTTAATGTAGAACTAACATTTTCAATATCATTTGTTACCCTGCTCATTAATTCACCGTGCTGCCTTTTATCAAAAAAGGAAATCGGCAGACGATGAAGGTGTTGAAATAAATCTGACCTCATTTCATTCACTGTAAATTGAGAAATTCCA
This sequence comes from Metabacillus sp., assembly GCA_035645575.1. Classification (GTDB taxonomy): domain Bacteria; phylum Bacillota; class Bacilli; order Bacillales; family Bacillaceae; genus Metabacillus. Next base: position 5,275 of record DASQMK010000099.1, on the reverse strand, counting down.
ATCATCCAGAAATTTTGCAAAAACAAAGAAAGAGAATGAAAGACAAAGACTAGGACCAATCCTCCTAGTAAGAACACTAGCCCATTGCTATCCTGAGTTACAATGTATTCGTCAATCGTTGTTCCGATTAAATATGGCCCTAATAATGCTAATGCAGAGCTGATGAGAACCATTAACAGCACAAGGAAAAACTGGCCTTTCTTTTCTGATAAATATCTCCAGATTTTTATGATTGTACGAAGCCCTTCCTTAAATCCTACTTTTTGGTTACTTTTACTTCTCTGATCGTTTTTATTTAAATCAAACCTTTTATATTTAAACGGACTAGTTAACTGCTTTAACATTCGTCATCTCTCCTTTCATCTGTGATTGAGAGATTTTTTGATAAAGTGAGGAGTTTTTTAATAGTTCCTGATGATTACCTTCTGCAACTAGTTTCCCATCATCTAGTAGCAGGATTTTATCTGCTTGTCGTGCAGTGCTAATTTTTTGAGTGATTAGTAGTGTTGTACAAGAGTAGTTTTTTAATGCATCTAGTAATCTTTTTTCGGTTTTCACATCAAGTGCACTTGTACTATCGTCTAATAGAAGAATTTTTGGTTTGCGTACCAATGCTCTTGCCAAAGACAAACGCTGCTTTTGTCCCCCAGAGAGGTTCACTCCTTTTTGCCCAATTCTTGTTTTATATTTATTAGGAAGCTTTTCAATAGTGTCATGTATTTGTGCAGCTTTTGCAGCTTCAATAATTTGTTCATATGAAGCATTATTGTTTCCCCACGCAATATTATTTTCTATTTCTCCAGAAAAAAGAACTGCCTCCTGCGGTACAAGACCAATTTGGTTTCGTAAAAACGTTACATCCAGAGAACCAATTGGACGATCATCTATATAAATCGTGCCGGAACTCGCTTCATAAAGCCTTGGAATAAGCTGAAAGAGAGAGGATTTTCCTGATCCAGTTCCGCCCATGACTGCAACTGTTTCTCCTTCATTCACCGAAAATGAGATTCCTTTAAGCACCGATTCCTTTGTTCCTGGGTAAGAAAATGCCACATCTTCAAACACAATTTTCCCACCTGAAATCCCTGACGTTTCCCCCTTATCAATCACATCAACTTCCGTATCAAGAACTTCCAAAATTCTTGAAGCAGATGCACGTGACCTTGACAGAAACATGATAATAAAAGAAAACATCGATAAGGCTGATGTTGTTCTAAGTCCATAATTGACAATGGCGACCACTTCACCAACTTGAACATTTCCACTAGTAATTTGCGCTTGGCCAATCCATAAGATGAACAGGATGCCTATATTCATGATAAGTAACAAAACAGGCATAGATGTTTCAATCATTCGTAATGCTTTAATCGTCTTATCTTTTAATGTCCTGGATGATGTTCCAAACCGTTCTATTTCATGATCTCTACGAACATAAGCTTTAATCAATCTCATACCAATTAGATTTTCTCGTAGCACATCATTTACTTGATCTAATTTTGATTGAACTTTTTTGAACAGCTTACTACCTTTTCTCATCATCCAAACCAGCATGATAATCAAAAAAGGAACTAAAATGGCAAAAACCATGGCAATCTGTGCATTTACAAAGAATGACAGGATGACTGAGCCGATGACAAGTAGTGGGGCTCTTAACATAATTCGCAGTCCCATAAACAATGTATTTTGAAGTTGAGTAATATCATTTGTCATACGTGTAATAAGAGAGGCTGCGGGGAACTTGCTTAATTTTTCAAAGGTAAAGGATTGTATCTTCACAAAAATCTGTTTTCTCAAATCAAAGCCAAAACCTTGGCTAACATGTGCTGCATAAAAGGAGTTGATCATTCCGGATGCAAAAGCTAGCAGTGATAACGCGACCATAATTCCGCCCCAAACCACAACCATGTGCATATCTTCTTTTAAAATTCCATCATCTATAATTTTTGCCATTAATAATGGATGTAAAAGCTCTACAGTAAGCTCAATAAGCATTAAAAATAATGCTATCATCACGGATATTCGATATGGATGTAAAATTGACCTTAATTTTCGCATACTGTCTCTGTCCTCCAGACCTTTATATTAACTACTCTTCAAGGAAAGGGCTTTCAATTCCTTCAATATGTAATCTATAAGTTCGTACTATGAAATGGTTGTCTTCACTTTCATTTTATAAGAATGATTTAAAAATAGTTTATCAATAATTACATCACTTGCCGAGCAGAATATATCATTGATTTTATGTATTAAAAATTTCATAAGAACGCTGATCATCTATATTATTCTATTTTTCCCTTATTCAATCACATATTTAACTTGAATTTTTTCCAAGAGATGACAATAATATGACTAATAGCACTATTTCGCACATCGAAATAATTTAAAAAAAGGGAGAAAAAATTCATGTCAACAGCTTCCATTCCGAAAAAGCCTGCTTCCTATCAACAAGAATCAGGTACTGTTTATAACATTTTATTCATTATCGGTCTCTGTCATCTTTTAAACGATAGCATTCAGTCTGTTATTCCCGCTATGTTTCCGATTTTGGAGAAGTCCATGGGTCTTACGTTTACACAACTTGGACTTATTGCTTTTGCATTAAATATGGTCTCATCTGTCATGCAGCCGGTTGTTGGGCTATATACAGATAAAAAACCAATGCCTTACGCATTACCAATCGGCTTAACGAGTAGTATGTTAGGTGTGTTAGGTTTAGCTTTTGCCCCTTCATTTCTAACCATTCTTTTATCCGTAATTTTTATTGGCTTGGGTTCAGCCATATTCCATCCGGAGGGCTCACGTGTTGCTTATATGGCTGCCGGAAATCGAAGAGGATTAGCTCAATCGATTTATCAAGTGGGTGGTAATAGCGGCCAGGCGCTTGCCCCTTTGATCACAGCTTTAATCCTTGTTCCCCTTGGTCAATTTGGAGCGATTTGGTTTACCGTAGTTGCTGCATTAGCCGTTGGATTTTTAATTTATATTGCAAATTGGTATTCTCGTAAACTAAAAGTGTTAGAAGCTGCTAAGAAACCAAAGGTAAAAAAGAACTCTGAAACAAAAGCTCTTTCAAAATCGATCCGGAATGCACTAATTATTATTATCTTTCTTATTTTTGCTCGTTCATGGTATGTAAGTGCCATATCAAATTTTTATGCCTTTTTTGCTATTCATAAATATGAGCTGACTATTGCTAGCTCCCAAATTTATATTTTCACCTTTTTACTAATGGGGGCTGTAGGTACTTTTCTTGGCGGGCCGTTAGCTGATCGTTTCGGAAAACGTACAGTTATCCTTATTTCTTTGCTCGCAACAGCTCCACTATCATTATTGCTTCCTTTTGTAGGGTCAACTTTATCTATTATTATTTTAGCTCTAATAGGAATTATCTTAATGTCTAGTTTTTCTGTTACAGTTGTGTATGCTCAGGAACTTGTTCCAGGTAAGATCGGAACAATGTCAGGTTTAACAGTTGGATTAGCCTTTGGCATGGGAGCAATTGGTTCAGTTGCCCTAGGAGCATTAATTGATTGGATTGGACTTACAACAACTATGATTGGAGTCGCATTACTACCATTACTTGGCGCCTTAGCCTTTTTACTACCAACAGATCGTAAATTAACTGAATGGCAATAAGAAAAGCGCAGGCGCCTTGATCAGACTAAGGCAAGCATAAGACGCTTAGGAACAGAAGACGTTCTTTGTCTTCAATTCCTGAGTGGCTTATGACCCTGAGGGTCTAGGCGCTGGAGCTAGACACTTAAACTAAGTACAAAATTTAATACATTTTTTTCTTATTAAATGGACAGTTTTTCCAAAAATACAGGAACTGTCTTTTTTTAGGTGAAAATAGCCCGTTTTCTTACATAAAATACCAAAATTTTTAATCTATTTGTAACCTACGAGATTTATTTCTATGTTATAAATAGATAGACAAGAAAGGGGTTGCTTTATGCGAGCGTTTAAACAAACGATTGCCACCACAATTGGAATTCTATTATTATCCTTACCTATTACATATGTGGCAAAAGCAGAATCAACAAAAGACACGTTAAATCGTGCGAATGAACAGCTAGAGCAGAATCAACAAACCATTCTTCAAAAAGAAAAAGAACAGCAAGCAATAAATGAAGAAGTACATACTATTCAACAAAATGTACAAGCTCTTGATCAAGAAATTGCAAATAACGAAAAAAGCCTAGCTGATGTTGAAGCAAAGATATCCGAAATTCAAAAATTAATCGAACAAAAGAAAGAAGAAATCGTTCTTCTACAGGACAAAGTGTATGCACGTGAAGGCATTATGGAGAAGCGTTTAGTCGCTCTTCAACATAGCGATCGTACATCAATCGTTATTGAAACACTTATTAATTCAGAAAGCATTGGTAACTTCTTTGAACGTGTTGGCGCTGTAGCTACATTACTAGATGCCGACCAAAAAATCGTAGAACAACAACAAGCAGACATTCAACAAATTGAAGAAGATAAAAAAGAAATCGATCAGCAAGAACAATTACTAGTTTCACAACAGGCTGAACTCGAAACAAAAAAAGCTGAGCTTGAACAAAACCGTGTAAAAAGAAATCAAGCCCTTGCTGCCTTACAAGAAAAATATCAAACACTCTCAACTGAGATCAATCTTGCAGAAAAAGAAAAAACAACGATTCAATCTAAGATAAATACGATTCAAAGTCAGATCAAAAAAGAAGAAGAAGCTGCAAAGGCTAGAGCTATTGAACTAGCTAAAGCTAAAAAAGAAAAGGAAGAAGCTGCCGTACAACAAACAGTAGCTCCTCCGCCTTCAAAACCAAAATTAACATCGACGTCGACATCAACATCGACATCTCAGACAACAAAAAATGATACAGACACTTCATCAAAATCAGGAAAAGAATTGTATGTTTCGGCGACTGCATATAGTCATGAAGATACAAAAAATGACGTGACATACCTAGGTTATAATGTTAAAGAGAATCCAAATATGAAGCTTATTGCTGTTGACCCTGGTGTCATTCCTCTTGGTTCAAAGGTTTGGGTAGAGGGATATGGTGTTGCCATTGCAGGTGATACAGGCGGAGCAATTATTGGACATAAAATAGATGTTTTAATGCCATCAAGTGCTAAAGCACTTCAATGGGGACGTAAAACGGTAAAAATTATCATATTGGACTAGCTATTAAGTTAGATTAGAAAAGCGCAAGGCGCCCGCCTATCGGCGACAAGCATAAGGCGAGTAGGAATAGAAGGTGTTCTTTACCTTCAATTCCTACTTGAC
>DASQMK010000098.1:0-15676 GCA_035645575.1 Metabacillus sp. | reverse complement strand
TTTTTATCTCCTCTATCGTTTCAGTATCTCCAGCTAAGCTATTTAACGCATCAATCGGCTGGGAGGCAAGAGCATAATCATTTTCGCCCTGATGGATTAACTCGATTTGTCGTGTTATTGAATCCATCCCATTAAAATCCTCCTCTAATGTTGGAGTATTATGCACATATGCCCAATTATTCATCCATGCAAATGCATAACGTTTTGTCAGTTGGTTCTTGTTTTTCCCGTCCTCGAACGTTACTCCACCATACCAATCAAAGCCGTAATCCAACCATTTCGGTTCGTGCTGATCAGCTACAAATGCTTTCCCATCGAAATGTCCAACCCAATAGGCATACGTATTCGGTTGATTTGTAGATATGCCATTTGCACTTACACCAAGCACCCATTTGACTGCCCCATCATTCGCTTGCATAGCATAGAGATCAGGACATTCTAATATACCAATTCCCTCAGTTGTAAAACCACTTGTGTATTCCCAGTCTTTAAGGTTTGGAGATTCATAAAATCCTATTTTAGTTCCCTCCGCCATCACCATTTTCCACTTATGATCCCGGTCATCCCAAATAACCTTTGGATCTCGAAAATCATGAGTACCTGGATTTTTCATGATTGGTTTATCTCCATAAGGAGTGAATGTCTGCCCTTTATCGGTGCTGTACCATAAAAATTGCTCCTGTTTTCCTTCTTCAGCTGAAGGCTGTGTCACAATAGCTACAAAAGCACCTTTTCCAAATCCAGCTGTGTTCTCCCAATCAATGACAACTGAACCTGACCATGGATCACCATTTTCTGTTGTATATTTGGGAATCGCTACCCCTTCATCATGCCAATGAACAAGGTCTTCAGAGGTAGCATGTCTCCATTCTGTTCCATTTCCGTGTGGATAATCCCGATTATATAGATAATAATAATGATATTTACCATTAAAATAGATAGGTTTTTGAGGATCATTTTTCCATTTATCAGGTACAGTAAAATGGTAATGAGCTCGAAAAGAGGGATCTTCTCTTGTCTCTGTTTTTTCCTTGGTTGGTTTTAATTGAATTAAAATAAACATAACTGTACCTATTATGAAGAAGCAGATGATAGTTAAGCATATTTTTTTATAAACACTTTTATTCTTTTCCATATATTGATTCACCACATTTATATAATAAAAAGAAATGCCATACGTTAACTGGCATTTCTTTTTTCTGTAAGATTATTTAATCGTTATTTGACCTTGTTCAAGGATTCCGTCTTTTACAACAGATGTTTTATCACCTTTAATGTTTAAAAGGAAACTTGGCGCAAAAGTGGATTTATGGTCTTCAAAATATCCTCTGTTTGTCATATAGCTTGTTACGACTGTGTTGTCGCTTCCCTCTTGTGGAATAGCGAAGTGTGCGTAAGTCCATGTTACATCATATGGATCTAAATCGTGATGTAACACAAGTCCCGTTTTGTTTAATGGCTTGTATGGACCTGTTAATGAGTTTGAAACATAACCTAATAGATAAATATCTTCATTATCAATGCCGTCAATTGTCATTTTAGATCCTCTTGAGCTTGTAAATAGATACCATTTTCCATCCTTTTTAAAGATGTTTGGACGCTCAATTTCATCTGTTACCGTGTTGGATGCAATCAGCGGCTTCATGACATTCTTCAATGTGTAATCATCATTAATTTCAATAATCCCAAGTGCTCCGTTGGAAATTTCCGCTAAATCCTTTTTAGGACTATTTAGTAGATTGCTTTTTTCTTTATGGAAAAATTCTTCACTTTGACCATAGTAAGCTTTATTAAATAATGAGTTCTCACCTTGGTAGCCTGTTTCTGTTCCTGTGTTCGCTTCAAAAACAAGGTATTTGCGGCCATTTTCTTCAATATAGTGAGGGTCTCTTAATGTATGATTATCACTATAATTCCCATTACCAAATGCTTGTTGAACAGTTTGATAGTTTTTCTCGTCACCATCGAAGATCGATTTATGATCTTCTATTCCATCCACTTGCAATGTATTTTCACCTTGCTCAGATACATTGATTTGGGCTGTTGTTAATGTTTGTTTTCCGAAGAATCCATGTTCCGGATCCCATCCATGACGGTTTGTATAAAATAAGCGAATTTCTCCGTCAGACGTTAATGTTGCGGAACCAGACCATTCTTCTGCTTGGTCTCTTAAATTTTGTTCATCTGATTTGAACTTGTCTGAATCTTTAAAGACTCTTCCTGCATTTTTCCAACTATCAATTGAATTGTCGCCTACTTTTTTATAGAACATGTAAATAAATGTGTCCCAACCTCTGTCAGGATCACCTGCTAGACCAAAGACAATTTCATAACCATTGTAAGTTGCGACTGTCCCGTCCGCATTTTGTAGGGGCCATGTGTCCCACACATCTAAATTGATTAAGTTCCCTAACTCATCATATCCCTTTGCTGATGGAATATTTTTTATTTTTGACTCGTCAAATTCAGGGACTGTGTATCTAGCATCACCGTGTTGCTCAATGATCTTATGCATATCAGAACGTGTGATATGTGAAATACCATAAGACTCATTGTGATCGCGAGAGTCTTTCTCTTTCGCAAAGGTCAGTGACTCACCGCCTCCTAATAAAATCGCTGTACTAAGTGTTACGACTGTTGCTTGTTTGGCAAAACTCTTAAAGTTCATCGCTTATCCTCCTAGTAAGATTTTTTCCTAGTTTCGATGGTTGCTTTTAATACCCCATCGCTTTTGTTTACAAATAGAATTATAGGGTAGTCTTATTTTGGAGGATATGTCATACATTGATGAGAATTTCGTCGTAAATTGATATGGTATAGGGACAAGGGGACAGGTCCACTGTCCCTAAATAAGAAACGGGACAAGGTACCTGTCCCCTTGTCCCTATTTCATTTGACTAGAAGCGCTATCCCATGATGTTTGAAGCTCTTGTAATAGTTGATCACGATTAAGCTGATGTGCGATATATTGTTGCATAAATGTTCCAAATCCCTCTTTGACTCCAACAGGAAAGTGGTACCAGTTAGAGGATACGATTTTTCCACTTCTGTAGTATGCTAAGGTGTCATTAGCAAGTGGTCCTAAATCATCTGTCTCAATATGCTTAATAGCAGGGATGAATTTAAACTCCTCTGTTAAAAAAGTTTTTCCCTGTTCAGAGGACACCATCCAATTTAGGAATTTTTTCGCCTCTTGTTTCTTTTCCGGAGATGATTGATTGTTCACAACCCAGTAGTTCGGTACGCTAACAACTAAGGCATCATTTTTTGATTCGTTATGAATTGGTATTGGAAGAATGCCAATATTCATATTAGGTGCAACTTGATCAATCACTGGCTGAATCCAATTACCTTGAAGAATCATCGCTGCTTCCCCAGATGTGAACTGATTTAACTCCATTGTATAATCAGTTGTTAAAGGGTCGCGATTTCCGTATTGTACTGTCATATCAAGTAAATGTATAAGGTCTTTAAATAATTGATTTGTGGTTATTTTCTCTGTTCCTGCATGTAAGTTTTTTATAAATACATCTGGATCCTTTTGCTGAGCAAAAGCGACATTTACAAGCAAAACTCCTAATTTCCAATCTTCATAATAGCCACTAGCAAAAGGAGTGATCCCAGCTTGTTGTAACTTTTTTGCAGTAAGCCTTAATTCCTTTAATGTTTTCGGAGGTTCATGTATACCAGCCTTCGCAAACAATTCTTTGTTGTAGACTAAACCATACCCTTCCAAATTCATAGGCATGCCGTAGATTTTTTTATCAAAGGTGATTGGATATAAAGCTTCCTCATAAGCATCCTTTACCCAAGACTGATCGGATAAATCTTCTAAATATTTTCGCCATAATCTTGCCTGCTCATATCCGTTGTTTGTGAAAATATCTGGACCTGTTCCTGCAGCAAGCTCTGCTTTTAAATCAGCAAGATCATCTGTTGCTCCTCCGACTGTTTCAATTTCAATATCAATATGAGGGTGTTCTTTTTCGTAAGCGGCCGCCATTTGCTCAAATTGTGTTGCAATTTCCACCTTAGGATTTCTAATATGCAACGTCATTTTTGATTCGGCTGCTTGTATTTCCTTTGTTTTCGTCGCTTCTTGGCATCCTGATAGAATAAGACCTAGTGCCCCTATCAAATAAATGAGGTAGTTTCGTTTTTTCATTTTTTCACCCCAGTCTGTTATCGACTTTCATATCTTCGGCTTCTCTCTTCATTTCGATATTCAAAAGGAGTGATACCAACAACCTTTTTGAATAGCTTTGAAAAGTATTTTTCATCTTGATAGCCGAGCATTAAGGAAATAGAGAGAATCGACTCTTCTGTTTCGATGAGCCAAGCTTTCGCCTGACGTATTCTTAGGTTCATGATGTATTTGGACAAGGGCATTCCTGTTTGTTGCTTGAACTTTCTTGAGATATGCTCTCGACTTAAAAAGAATCGACCAGCTAGTTTTTCTAAGCTTAACTCTTCCATATAATACGTTTCTACATAAGCGACAATATCCTGCATACGCCGCGCATCATCAAGGTCATTTAAACGGTGGATAGATCGATAGTTTTGATCACCCATTGCCTGTTGTAATTCTTGATAAATTCTAGGGATCTCGTTCAATTGACCTAGTGAATGACTGCTTACAAGGCGGACTGGTATATCAAACTGCTGACAAATCCATTCCTCAATGAATATCCACTGCGCTTCTGTTGATATGACCATACATAGGTTTTGATCGTGCTGAAGCGCAAAGGCATTTCCCCTACCTTGTTGAACGAGTTCATTCGCTAGCTTTTGAATATATGGTTCAGCATGGTGCATATGATAAAAAGATATAAGTGTGAATTCGTAATGTTCTGCATGTGGAAGAGATGAAGCGACTTCTCCCTCTTCGAAAGGTTCTCCTAAGCATGCTTGTGTGATCACCTGATTCATTCGAAATCTCTTGACCACTTCTTCATTGGTCTCTTCCTTTTTGCGCTCTTTTTCCTCACTAGCCCATGCTTGAACAGCAGCAGCTAATGTTTTATTAAACGGCTCTGCTTCTATTGGCTTTAATAAGTAATCAAAGCTGTTAAGCTGAATCGCTTTTCTCATAAAGCAATAATCATCATAGCCTGTAATAAAAATGACTTTTCCAGAATAAGAGATTTCATCTAACCATTCAACAAGCTCCATTCCATTCATGCCAGGCATTTTTATATCCGTAAACATAATCTCTGGATGGTCCTTTTCAATGATTTTTTTTGCTTCATTTCCGTTTGCTGCTTCCAAAACCTCTGTTACTCCGAAGCTAGTCCATTGTCCTAGCTGTCGAATCACAAAACGGACATTGAATTCATCATCGATGATTAGTGCCTTCATCTCACCCTAACCTCCTTTGATTTAACACCCATTAATTGCTAACAAGCTAAATCCTAATCCGTAACATCAATCTCTACGACGCTACTTGCACATCTCGTGCTAATCCCTATAAAAATAAGGTTTGAACATCATTAGATAGATTGACCTCATACGGAATCACAAGTTGGACGACAAATCCTTTTCCATCATTTCGATCAAGCTTTAGACCTGACCCTTTACCATAATATAAAACCAAGCGATCATGAATGTTTTTTAACCCGATATGCTCCTGCGGGTTTGCTCCACTGTATATCTTTTCTTTTAGATTGGCTAGCTCTGAAGAAGTAACACTTGGACCGTCATTTTCGACTGTAAGGATCATGAGTTCACCTTTTCTTTCACCATAAATACGTAATTGTGCATCATAGAAGCCTTCTTCGTAACAATGCTTAAAAAAGTTTTCAACAAGTGGTTGAAGGATCATACTTGGAATTTTCTTGTTTAATAGTTCTGCGCTTAATTCAATTGAAACATTTACGCTCTTCCCAAACCGCTCCTTTTGAAGGGATAAATAGCTTTTGATATAATCCACTTCTTCTCTGATCAATACCCATTGATTCGCTTTGATTGAGTATCTCATCATTTTCGATAAAGAGGTCACTAAATCATAAACATTGGGAGAATTAGATTTTAGTGCAACTGCACCGATCGATTGCAGGGCATTAAATAAGAAATGCGGATTCACCTGTGATTTCAGTGCTCTAAATTGATTTTTCCTATTCTCAATATCAAGCTTATATTCACGTTCAATATGAAGATTAATTCGATCCATCATTTCCTTCATGTGATTTTCAAGATGACCGATCTCATCCTTTCTCTGACTACCAAATGGAATTGTCAAATTTCCACCTTCAATTGAACGCACCTTTTGGCTAAGAATCTTAATCGGACGAGTGATTCTATATGAAACAAACCCGATCATCATCAATCCCATCACCCCTACGCCAATCCCAACAAAGCTATTCATCATTGCTGTTTGTCTTGCATCATGGAATAAGTAGGAGCTAGGCGTAATCTTCACTAATTTCCACTGATCCAAAGAACCTGATAATGTTTTTGATAAAACAATATCCTCACCTGGTTCAATCTCCTTTGCATTTATTTGGTTTAATAAACTTGAAGGTGCTTTTTTTCCAATGAGTGACTCATCACTTGCATACATGACATGTTGATTGCGATCAATGAGCAAGACGGACTCCTCATTATTCTGAATCAAACTGTTACATAAACGGGCATATGTGTCGAGATCAAGATCAATCGTAATAAAACCAAGAAATTCATTTGATAAAACATCAACAATTTTATGATGGATTGTGAAAACAACTGTTTTGTCTGACTCAGGCACAATTGCAGCATCGTTATAATTTACGATCTGATGAGGCGGCTCAATCAGATCTGTAACGTTAGAGTGATACAGTCTAGAAATGGAGTCTTCCTCTAATATGTCCGGCTTCAGCTTCGGTGCACTTACCTTAGCATGATAAGCTGTAATCGATTCTTTCCTTTTTTCTACATAAAACCGAACCTGACGGATTTCATTTCTCATCAGATAAAAAGTTTCAATGTTGTTTTCCCTTATTTGTGGATTAGCGTAAGGGATATTCCCTTCACTTGAAAAAATGTGAAATAGGTCAGGATTACGATATATGAGATATGGCAGATTGCCAATTTCGTAAAAATATTGTTCTAGTTCACTTGATAGTTTATTCATTTGAGTCTCGCTAACCTCAAGCGCTTGCGTTTCTACTCTATTTTTTGTATATCCATAAATAAAATAAACAGATAAAAAATACGGTATGATAATAAAAACAAGAAGCATAAGGAATAAACGACTTCGAATGCTCTTCATTCATATGCTCCTTTCAGTAAAGCATTAGTTTCTTAATAACATCTAATTCTATTTTTATGCTTTCGTCAACTCGGGAAAATGTGCAAAAACACAAAACAGAAATGAGCTTATTTCCTAGTTTTAAAGAGTTTGTGAACGGTTACTTATCAAGATGGCTGTTGTTGTTTATAACTAAAAATGAATCCTGGGGACTAGTTGAAGTGATATTGTGGAAAAAAGTAGTTATAAGGGATGATAATCTTTATTTTTTTCTGTTAATATTGTACCTAAATAGAAAAAATTGGCTTTTTGCCAAGTCCAAATCATAAACAAAATATAGGTAATGGGACATAGAAACAGACTGACCTCCTTAGAAATCAGCCTGTCTATCAAAAACTAGCTTTGTGCTACTTCCTCTTTTTCTTTTATTAGTTTTCTCATCCGTTCTCGATCCCGTTCAATAATTGGCTTTAAATACTTCCCTGTATATGATTGCTCATTGTTCATAATATCCTCTGGTGTTCCGTAACCAACGATTTGGCCACCTTTTTCCCCACCTTCAGGACCTAAATCAACTAAATAATCTGCTGCTTTAATGACATCCAAGTTATGTTCAATGACCAAGACGGTATCACCATTGTCTACTAAACGTTGCAGGACTTTTAATAATCGGGCAATATCATCGACATGGAGACCTGTTGTTGGTTCATCTAAAATATACAAGGAGCGACCTGACGAACGTCTATGCAGCTCTGAAGCCAGCTTAACCCTTTGGGCCTCTCCTCCAGATAGCGTAGTAGCAGGCTGTCCAAGTGTAATATAACCAAGACCAACATCATAAATCGTTTGTAGCTTGCGTTTGATTTTCGGGATATTTTCGAAGAACACTACCGCATCTTCCACTGTCATTTCTAAAATATCGGAAATATTTTTTCCTTTATAGGTCACTTCAAGTGTTTCACGGTTATATCTTTTTCCATGGCAAACCTCACAAGGAACATACACATCAGGAAGGAAGTGCATTTCAATTTTAATGATCCCATCACCACGACAAGCTTCACAGCGTCCACCTTTTACATTAAAACTAAAGCGGCCTTTTTTATAGCCTCTAACCTTCGCTTCGTTTGTTGTCGCAAACACATCGCGAATATCATCAAAAACTCCTGTATATGTAGCCGGGTTTGAACGTGGTGTTCGACCGATTGGCGATTGATCAATATCAATAACCTTTTCAAGATGCTCAATCCCTTTCACTTCTTTATGCTCACCAGGCTTTGCCTTTGCTTTGTGAAGCTTTTGCGCTAATGATTTATGAAGGATTTCATTCACTAACGTACTTTTCCCAGAGCCTGAAACACCTGTTACAGCAATAAATGTGCCCAACGGAAACTTTACACTAACATTACGGAGATTATTTTCCTTCGCTCCTTTTATCTCTATATAACGTCCATCTGGTTTTTTTCGTTCATAAGGAAGTGGAATAAACCTCTTCCCTGATAGGTACTGACCTGTTAAGGAATTTTCATCATTCATCACTTCTTCTGGTGTTCCAGCTGAAATTACCTGTCCACCATGAATCCCTGCACCTGGACCAATATCGATTAAATAGTCTGCTGCAACCATCGTATCCTCATCATGCTCAACAACAATTAACGTATTCCCGATGTCCCTCATGTTTTTGAGAGTGTCAATCAAACGATCATTATCCCTCTGATGAAGACCAATCGATGGTTCATCAAGTATGTATAAAACCCCTGTTAATCTCGAGCCGATTTGAGTAGCAAGACGAATCCGTTGAGCCTCTCCACCTGATAATGTTCCAGCAGATCGATTAAGGGTTAAATAATCAAGTCCAACATTATTTAGAAAACCTAATCGTTCACAAATCTCCTTCAAAATTTGATTGGCAATCTGCATTTCCTTCTCTGTAAGGGATAAATTTCGAAAGAATTCAAGTGAATCCTGGACGGATAGTTTCGTAATCTCACCAACGTGATTTCCTTGAATTAAGACAGCAAGAGTTTCCTGCTTTAGCCGATATCCTTTACAGCTCGGGCAATTCTGTTGTCCCATATACTTTTCCATTTGCTCACGGATAAAGTCTGAGGTTGTTTCCTTATACCGTCTTTCAACGTTTCGAATAACACCTTCAAATTGAATATAATTTTCTCGTACTTGACCAAAGTCATTTTCATAGCGGAAATATATTTCTTCTCCATCACTGCCATATAACACTTTATCTAATAAATGCTTTGGAATATCCTTAACCGGAATATCCATATCAATTCCGTAATGATTACAGATAGCCTCAAGCATTTGCGGGTAATACTGTGAGCTTGTTGGCTCCCACGGTGCTATCGCATGCTGCTTAAGAGATAAATCCTTATTTGGTATAACAAGATCTAGATCGACCTTAAGCTTTGACCCCAAACCATCGCACTCAGGGCAAGCACCAAACGGGCTATTAAACGAAAACATTCTTGGCTCAAGCTCACCAATTGAAAACCCGCATTGTGGACATGCATGATGCTCACTGAATAAAAGCTCCTCTTCTCCAATTACATCAATAATGACTCTGCCCTCTCCAAGTCCTAAGGCTGCCTCTAATGAATCCGCTAATCTAGAAGCGACTCCTTCCTTAACGACAATACGGTCGATCACCACTTCAATGGAGTGCTTTTTATTCTTCTCTAACTCAATATCTTCTGCAAGCTCATGCATGTTTCCATCGACACGAACACGAACATACCCTTGTTTCTTAATATCTTCAAAGACTTTTACATGTGTTCCTTTACGACCTGACACAATTGGTGCAAGGACTTGAAGCTTTGTTCGTTCCGGGTATTCTAAAATGCGATCAACCATTTGCTCAATTGTTTGGGATGAGATTTCAATTCCATGAATAGGACAAGTTGGGCGACCAACTCTCGCGTAAAGCAAACGCAAGTAATCATAGATTTCCGTTACGGTCCCAACAGTTGAACGCGGATTACGGCTTGTTGTTTTTTGATCAATCGAAATAGCTGGTGATAGCCCTTCAATGGCATCAACATCAGGTTTATCCATTTGACCTAAAAATTGACGTGCATATGCTGATAAAGATTCAACATACCGTCGTTGTCCTTCAGCATATATGGTATCAAATGCCAATGATGACTTTCCTGAACCAGATAATCCTGTTACGACAACAAGCTTATCACGAGGTATGGTCACATCAATATTTTTTAAGTTGTGGGCTCGCGCTCCCTTCACAACAATATGTTCCATTGCCATAATTGCTTCACCCTTCCACTTTCAGCTCTAAAATTAAATCACGAAGCTCCGCAGCGCGCTCAAAGTTCAATGCTTTTGCTGCTTCCTTCATTTCATTTTCCATTTCAGCAATGACTTTATCTCGTTCTTTCTTCGTTAACTTCGTCAGTTTACTTGCTGGTGTTGCTTCATACTCTTCTTGATCTTCTGCCGCCATTGTTGCACGGATGACATCGCGAATTTCCTTTTGAATCGTTTGCGGTGTAATTCCATGTTTTTTATTAAATTCCTCTTGAATTTCACGACGTCGCTTCGTTTCATTGATCGCAATCTCCATTGAGTTCGTGATTTTATCTGCGTACATGATCACATGGCCCTCAGCATTACGTGCAGCACGTCCAATTGTTTGAATAAGCGATCGTTCTGATCGTAGAAATCCTTCCTTGTCCGCATCTAAAATCGCCACAAGTGAAACCTCTGGAATATCCAATCCTTCTCTTAGAAGGTTAATCCCAACTAAAACATCATATTTCCCAAGACGAAGCTCACGGATAATTTCAATCCGCTCTAATGTTTTAATTTCTGAGTGAAGATAATTGACTTTAATGCCAATCTCCTTCAAATAATTCGTTAAATCCTCAGACATTTTCTTTGTTAAGGTTGTGATTAGCACACGCTGATTTTTTTCAACTCGTGCTTGAATCTCTCCGATTAAATCATCGATTTGACCTTCGATTGGACGAACATCAATCGTTGGATCAAGCAATCCTGTCGGACGAATAATTTGTTCGATCATTTCAGGTGAATGTTCCATTTCATATGGACCAGGTGTTGCTGATACAAAAACAATGTTTTCGATATGCTTTTCAAATTCCTCAAATCGTAATGGTCTGTTGTCCATTGCTGATGGCAAACGAAAGCCATGGTCAACAAGCACCTGCTTTCGCGCTTGGTCTCCATTAAACATACCCCTGATTTGCGGTAATGTAACATGTGATTCATCAATAATAATTAAGGAATCGTCCGGAAAGAAGTCAAGCAGGGTATAAGGTGTTGAACCTGGCGGACGTAATGTTAAATGACGGGAGTAGTTTTCGATTCCAGAGCAAAAGCCCATTTCTCTCATCATTTCCAGATCATATCTTGTTCGTTGCTCAAGGCGCTGTGCTTCAAGAAGTCTGCCCTTTTCACGCATTTCTTCAAGTCGTTTCTCAAGCTCTGCTTCGATGTTTTTAATCGCTTTTTCCATCTTTTCTTCTCTTGTGACGAAGTGGGAAGCCGGGAAAATTGCGACATGCTCACGATCTCCTAAAATCTCACCTGTTAAGGCATCCACTTCTCGAATCCGGTCTATTTCATCACCGAAAAATTCAACTCTAATACACTGTTCATCACGTGATGCCGGGAAAATTTCCACAACATCACCGCGAACCCGGAATGTTCCTCTTCGAAAATCAATATCATTTCTTACATATTGAACATCGACTAATTTTCTTAGTAATTGATTTCGTTCGATTTCCATACCCGTTCTTAATGAAACAACTAACTCTTTATATTCCTCTGGAGAACCGAGGCCATAAATACACGAAACACTGGCAATAATAATGACATCGTTCCGTTCAAAAAGCGATGACGTAGCTGAGTGACGCAGTTTATCAATTTCATCGTTAATGCTTGCGTCTTTTTCTATAAATGTATCTGTTTGCGGTACATAGGCTTCTGGCTGATAGTAATCATAGTAGCTCACAAAATACTCAACAGCATTGTTAGGGAAAAACTCTTTAAACTCACTATAAAGCTGTCCTGCTAATGTTTTGTTATGAGCAATGACTAATGTAGGTCTATTTATTTCTTTTATTACATTTGAAACAGTAAAGGTTTTCCCTGTACCAGTGGCTCCCAGCAATGTTTGGAATCGTTTGCCTTGCTTGATTCCTTCAACTAGTGATTGAATTGCCTTAGGCTGATCACCCTGCGGTTTGTATTTTGAGACTAATTCAAATTGATCGCTCACACATAAGCCTCCATTCCGTTATTATCATTATGAATAGTTTACCACAAAATAATGGAAAATCACTAAAAATACGAACTTTAGTTCGTATTTTTTATTGTTATATAAGTTGTGACCGTTGTTGTAGGCTAATTTTTAACTTTGAATGTTTTTTGCAAATTCAAAGATGTTCTTGCAAATCGCGATTGATTTTGCAATCATGAAAAAAAGAGCTCACCATAGCCCTTTTTTAGTTAAGTATTTCTCTTTTTGTTCAACCTCAAACCTATTTCTTCTTTAGCAAGTCCGCCTTCATTTTTCTCGCATAGAAAAACCCGAGAGCAAGTGAGACGATGTCGATAAAAAAGATACTCGGACCATGCGTATAGCCTTTAATATAGGAAGCGATTAGCAAAGCCGCTACCAAGGCTGTACCAACATAATGATTATAGCTCACACGTGTAAAAAGAAGGACAAGAAGAAAAGGCATGATGATTGCTAGTATCACTTTTAAAACCATATGTTAATCACCTATTCTTCCATTATAGTGATAAATGATAAAAATACACATTATTCTCTATTTCATAGCCTACGCTTTCGTAGAGAGCTTGCGCATTAACATTGTCTTTTCCTGTTTCTAATAAAATCCCTGCCGCGTTGGTTTCCTGAGCATACTTTTTCGCCTGATCCATCAATGCTTTTCCTACACCGTGACGTCGGAATTCTTCCGCAACAAATAAATCATTTAGCAATAATTTTCGTTTCATTCCTACTGATGTAAATATTGGATAGAGCTGTACAAATCCAGCAGGCAGTCCATCCTGACTTCTCGCTAGGAAAATAGTTGATTCGTCTAACTTGATTCTTTCCTTAATAAAAGCCTTTGCTCCCTCGAGGTCAGATGGTTGACTATAAAAAATTCGGTACTTGTTAAATAGCTCTGATACATCGTTCAGATCAGAAATCGTCGCTTTTATCACGTTCACATGCTTCCCCTCGATTCCGCTAATATATAAATTATCATATCATGAAAACCAATAGGAAAAGGGCTAATTTTCATACAATTAGCCCTTAAACATTATTTTTGTGATGTCACACCTTGATAGTCGTTCTCTTCTAATAAATCAACTAACTCAATGTCTTTTTGATTTTCTAAAAAGTATCGTAATGTAAACTCATTTTCAAACAGAACTGCATAGGCACCGTAACGGTCACGAACAAGCATGCTTCTCGAGTCAAAGAAGCGTTTATCAAACTTCTCGCTCTTAATCCATCTTGGGATTCGTTCTCCAAGTGGGGTGAACTCAAGCTCTACATTGTATTCTGCTCTCATACGGTATTCAAACACCTCAAACTGAAGCTGACCGACTGCACCGAGGATGATCGAGTCATTTAATTCTTGGCGATATAATTGAATAGCTCCTTCTTGGACAAGCTGCTCAATCCCTTTTCTGAATTGCTTCGCCTTCATAACGTTTTTCGCCTGAACACGTTTGAATAGCTCTGGCGGGAATTGTGGCAGTTCTTCATATTGATAAGAATCTTTACCGCCGATTAATGTATCCCCAATTTGGTAAATGTTCGGGTCATAAATCCCGATAATATCACCAGGATAAGCTTCATCGACTGTGTCACGATCTTTTGCCATAAATGCTTGGGTTTGATTTAGCTTAATCGTTTTATTCGTACGACTTAAGTTCACACTCATGCCACGCTCAAATTTACCAGAACACACACGGAAAAAGGCAATTCGATCACGGTGTGCAGGGTTCATATTTGCTTGAATTTTAAAAATATAGCCTGAGAATTGATCTTTTTCCGGCTCAACTAAACCTTGATCTGTTTTCCGCGGTTGTGGTTGTGCAGCAAACTGCAGGAAGGTATCAAAAAATGTTTGCACACCAAAGTTGGCAAGGGCACTACCAAAGAAAACAGGTGTTAGCTCTCCTTTTTCCACTCGCTCAGGGGAAAATTCATTTCCAGCTTCCTCAAGCAGTTCTAACTCACCTAATGTATCTTGATAGATCGGATTTTCTTCAATATCTGTTCCTGCTAATTCACTTAAAGGAATCACTTCTTCCTGTTCATCACCTTTGAAGCGAACAAATTGTTTATTAAAACGATCGTGAATGCCTAAGAAGCGTTTTCCACTTCCAACTGGCCAGTTCATTGGATAAGATTCAATACCAAGTACTTCCTCAATTTCAGAAAGTAATTCTAAAGGATCCCTTCCTTCACGGTCAAGCTTATTAATAAATGTAAAGATCGGAATTCCTCTCATTCGGCAAACTTTGAAAAGCTTGATCGTCTGTGGCTCAACACCCTTTGTTGAGTCAATGATCATGACGACACTATCAACGGCTGTAAGTGTACGATACGTGTCTTCACTAAAATCTTCATGTCCAGGTGTATCGAGGATATTGACATGAAATCCGTGATATGGAAAGCTCATCACACTTGATGTAACTGAGATACCACGTTTTTTCTCAATTTCCATCCAGTCAGATGCAGCAAATTTCCCTGTTTTTTTACCTTTAACTGTTCCTGTGGAACGAATAATTTGACCAAAATATAGCAGTTTTTCTGTTAGCGTTGTTTTCCCTGCATCTGGGTGGGAAATGATCGCAAACGTACGTCGTTTATTTATTTCCTGTTGTAAGCTCATTCGTAATAACCTCTTTTATATAAATTCGTGCTTCAAATATACTACAAAGCGTAAGAAAGAACAATTTATTAGAAAAGCGCAAGCGCCTTGAACAGCCCCGACAAGCATAAGACGCAAATGAATAGAAGACGTTCTTTGTCTTCAATTCATTTGTGGCTAGACCATAGAGGGGCTAGGCGCTGGAGCTAGACACTATAACTAAGTACAAAATTTTATATTTGTAATACAAAACAAAAACAGGAGAGCCCCTGTTTTTATTCGTACTTTCTTCTATTTCGTAACTTCTCTCGTTTTTCTTCACTCTCAACTAAATCCCATGCTGTGCTATACCTGTATTTCTTTCCCCAAATATGAATAAGCATGCGCAACCCCGTAATCAAGCATAATAGTAAAAGGCTAATGATTAAAAATAAAATATCCATCTCAATTCCCCCAATCACTCTTGTACACATATATATGTAAGTTAAGAGGAAACATGATGTTTTTTTCAAACCTATGTAAAGGAAAATATTAGTTCCGGCAACCACTTTTTCAGATGACTTTT
>DASQMK010000097.1:0-6862 GCA_035645575.1 Metabacillus sp. | reverse complement strand
AATTCATGCACTTATTTCAACAGTAGGACAGCCTAAAGTAGACTTAATGGCCGCTCGTATTAAAGATATTAATCCAGATTGTGAAGTTGTATCATTAAAGATGTTCTATACGGAGGAAACGTACGAACAATTTTTTGATCAGAATATTGACTATGTGATTGATGCCTCAGATACAATATCTTATAAGATTCATTTAATGAAGGAATGTCTCAAAAGAAAGATTCCAATCATCTCTAGCATGGGTGCAGCAAATAAAATGGATCCAACGAGATTTCAGGTAGCTGATATTTCAAAAACACATACTGACCCGATTGCAAAGGTCATCCGTACACGCTTGCGAAAAGAAGGAATTCATAAGGGAATAAAAGTTGTATTTTCTGATGAAAGTCCAATTGTTATTCGCGAAGAAGTTCGTAAAGAGGTAGGAAATGATGCTGCACCAATAAGAAAAGCGAAAATGCCGCCTTCATCGAATGCATTTGTTCCTTCAGTAGCAGGACTAATTATGGGTGGACATGTAATTACAGAATTACTAAAGGATATAAAAATTAGTCGGGTGAAGGATGAAAAATAAGAGGCGAAAAGTAACCTCTTAATTGGAGAGGAAAAGCGTTAATGATAGTTTTGCTTTTCCTCTAAATGATCTACAGACATTTGTTGAGCTTCGCTAATAAGGCGAATGAGAATTTCATAGTTATGATCTATTTTTTGTTTCCTTTGAAAAAGTTGATCATACCTCTTAGTGAGGTCTTGTCTCATATTATTAAGTTTTATATTCTCCTCTCGTAAACGTTTATTTTCAACCAGGATCTGAAGGTGATCATCCTGGTTGTTAATTTGGGATAAGTAATGAATACAGTCTTTTATAGTTAGGTGATGTACATCATTTTTTTCTGTGTAATCTAAAGAGGAAGATTGATGTTGTGCAACCTGTGGTTCTTCTTTTGTATAATCTCTCTCATTGTTACGAGCAAGTTCTTTCCGTCTCTTCTTTGCATCCTCAAATTCTTTTACATACTTTTTGCGGATTTCCGCATTCCACCTATAGCCACATGCAGCAGCCGTTCGATTTAATTGATTTCCAACATCCTCAAAAGCAGCAGTTTGAGTACGGCCGTTTTGAACATATGCTAAAACAGTCTCTGCTAGAAGCTTATCATTATCTAAAGTCCACGCATCGCGTCTGGTTTTCACGACAACCTCCTTGACTTCTTATTCTTTTCATATTACAAAGATAAATTGGTGAGATATTATTTGATTAGTTATATTTATCCTATCCGAATTGACTATGTTTATTCTTGTTCAAGTTATGTGAAAAGAAAAACGATTTTTTCTAAGCTCCTTTCATTTCATTGTTTTGTTATTCTGTTTATAATCATACATAGAAATCAACTGGGGGTTTTAAATGTGAACGGAGAACCACTTGCCTTCCGAATGAGGCCAACAACAATAGATGAAATTGTAGGCCAAAAAGAGGTTATCGGGGAAGGAACAAGCCTATATAAAATGATCAAGAATGGGTATGTCCCTTCAATGCTCCTTTATGGTGAGCCTGGTATTGGAAAAACATCTATCGCTTATGCCATCGCAGGTACAACGGATATCCCATTTATAGCCTTAAATGCAACAACTGCTGGGAAAAAAGATGTTGAAGCTGTTGTTGAAGAAACAAGAATTACAGGAAAAGTCATATTGTTTTTAGATGAGATTCATCGTTTTAATAAAGCACAACAAGACTATTTATTACCCCATGTAGAGCGAGGGGATATTATTTTAATTGGAGCAACAACGGAGAATCCATTTCACGATGTGAATCCAGCGATCAGAAGTCGATGTGGTCAAATTAAACAATTAACAAGGTTAACAGTCGAGGATATAGAGACACTCCTACATCGAGCGCTTCATGATGAAAAGAAGGGTTTAGGAAACTTAAAAATTGACATAACAGATGAACAGGTAAAGTTAATTGCATATGGGTCTAATGGAGATGCTCGAAAATCATTAACACTGCTTGAATCAATTGTTTATTCGTCACCAAAAGTAAATGATAAATTTGTTGTGGATGAAGAAATGATTAATGATATGGTCGGGAATGTAGGGGTATATGGGGATAAAAAAGGGACTCATTTTTATAATCTTCTATCAAGCTTACAAAAAAGCATAAGAGGTAGTGATGTAGATGCAGCCTTATATTATCTTGCCCATTTATTAGAAACAGGCGATCTTGTGGCAGTAAACCGAAGATTAGTTGTGATCGCTTATGAAGATATCGGCTTAGCAAATACTTCGGTTGGAAATAATGTGGTAGCTGCTGTTACTGCTAGTGAACGTCTAGGTCTTCCCGAAGCTCGTATTCCATTATCTGTAGCAGTCGTTGAAATGTGCTTGTCTTCTAAGTCAAATTCAGCATACAAGGCACTTGATTTAGCAATTGCAGATATTCGCTCTGGTCATGTAGGTGATATTCCTATGCATCTTCGAGATGGCCATTATTCTGGAGCGAAAACATTAGGACATGTGGGGTACAAATATCCTCATGATTATCCAATTGGAACATTTGGAGGCTGGGTGAATCAAGAGTATCTTCCTGAAAATTTAATTGGGGCAAAATATTATCAACCGCTTGAGGCTGGGGATGAGAAAAGACTTGCTGCAATCTATGAAAAATTGGATCAGTTTAAACAAAATAGCTCGGGACAAAAAAAGTGACATTTATCAAATAATCATGTATTGTGATATCTCCTAGTAGGATAGTTGGTTTAAGTGCTTAATTTAGTGAGTTTGTGCTATAATGGCTAATGTTCGAAAGTATATAGCAACATAAAATTAGAAAACATGAAGATAGGTGTTATTTAATTATTTTTTATGATAATAAAAATGTATATATAGAATCTGTCTAATGTTAATTGTAGTGTAAATCAATATAAAAGAGCAAAAAGGTATTAGATTGAATTATGCAAGGGGGAAAACAATGAAAATATCTACAAAAGGTCGATACGGATTAACGATTATGATTGAGCTAGCAAGAAAGCATGGCGAAGGTCCAACATCTTTGAAGAGTATTGCACAGGCTCATGATTTATCAGAGCATTACCTAGAGCAGCTTATCGCACCGTTAAGAAATGCACGTTTAGTGAAAAGTATTAGAGGAGCATATGGCGGGTATATTTTAGGAGATGAACCGGCAAACATCACCTCTGGAGATATTATTCGTGTATTAGAGGGACCTTTAAGTCCTGTTGAAGTGTTAGATGACGAAGAGCCTGCTAAAAGGCAGCTTTGGATTAGGATACGTGATGCTGTAAAAGATGTATTAGATAATACAACATTAGAGGATCTTGCAAATTATAATGGAGATGGAGATCAAGAACCTTATATGTTTTACATTTAAACAATAATCCTACTAAACAAGAAAGGAGGAGACACACCATGAGAAGAATTTATTTAGATCATGCGGCAACATCGCCGCTCCATCCTGAGGTTGCTGACGAAATGATGAATAAAATGATTGAACATTTCGGTAACCCGTCTAGTATCCATTCTTATGGCCGAGAAGCTCGTCGAATCCTTGATGAGTCAAGAAGAAGCTTAGCAAACACAATTGGAGCCAAGCCAGGAGAAATTATTTTTACGAGCGGTGGTACAGAGGCTGATAATTTAGCGATCATAGGAACTGTTTTGGCAAATAGCCGAATTGGAAAGCACATTATTACAACTCAAGTTGAGCACCATGCGGTCTTACATGCTTGTGAATTTTTAGAAAAACAAGGATTTGATGTCACTTATTTACCTGTTAATGAACAAGGACTTATTTCGTTAGATGATGTAAAAGAGCATGTTACAGATCAAACTGTTCTTGTTTCTGTGATGTACGGAAATAATGAGGTCGGAACAATTCAACCAATTCGTGAAATAGGCGACTATCTGAAAGATTACCCGACATTTTTCCATACAGATGCCGTTCAAGCGTACGGAATGGAATCTATTGATGTACAAGAGCTTGGTGTGGATTTATTAACAGTGTCAGCGCATAAAATTAATGGACCAAAGGGTGTCGGTTTTTTATATGCAAAAGCTGGTATAAAGCTTCAACCTTCTATGTATGGTGGAGAACAAGAATTAAAACGTAGAGCTGGTACTGAAAATGTAGCTGGAGTAAGTGGATTTAGTCATGCAGCAGAGCTTTCAATCGCAACGAGGGAGCAAAAGAGAGAGCTATATCTTTCATTTAAAAAAGAAATGCTGAGAATTTTTGAAGAAAACAACATTGTTTATTCTTTAAATGGCTCTATTGATGGCTTACCACATGTCCTCAATATTTATTTTCCAAAAACACATATAGAATCACTATTAGTTAATTTAGATTTAGCTGGTATTGCTGCCTCTAGCGGATCTGCATGTACAGCTGGTTCGGTTGACCCTTCACATGTGTTGGTTGCGATGTATGGAAAAGAATCAGATCGTATTCAATCATCCATACGTTTTAGTTTTGGATTAGGGACAAGCATGGACGATATTCAATATGCTGCACATAAGATTTCTAAAGTGATTAAGAGAGTAACAGCTTAGAAAGTAACTGGAGGTGAATGGGATGAAAAAAGACCCAAAAGATATAAGAGTTGTTGTCGGAATGTCAGGTGGTGTTGATTCTTCAGTTGCTGCTCTTCGATTAAAGGAGCAAGGATATGATGTAATCGGAATTTTTATGAAAAATTGGGATGACACGGATGAAAATGGAGTATGTACGGCAACAGAAGATTATAATGACGTGATTCAAGTATGTAACCAAATCGGAATTCCTTATTATGCGGTTAATTTTGAAAAACAATATTGGGATAAGGTCTTTACGTATTTCCTCGATGAATACAAAGCTGGAAGAACACCAAACCCTGATGTCATGTGTAATAAGGAAATTAAATTTAAAGCCTTTTTGGAGCATGCTATGTCCTTAGGTGCTGATTATTTGGCAACAGGTCATTACGCTCGTGTTGAATATCGGGACGGAGAATATAAAATGCTCCGTGGAGTTGATGAAAACAAAGATCAAACGTATTTTCTAAATCAATTAGGTCAAGAACAACTATCAAAGGTAATGTTTCCACTTGGCGATATTGAAAAACCATTGGTTCGAGAAATGGCTAAAAAGGCAAATCTCGCAACAGCGACCAAAAAAGATAGTACAGGTATCTGTTTTATTGGCGAAAGAAATTTCAAAGAGTTTCTAAGCGGATATCTTCCAGCACAACCCGGTTTAATGCAAACCCTTGACGGAGAAGTAAAAGGAAAGCATGATGGATTAATGTACTACACAATCGGTCAAAGGCATGGTCTTGGTATTGGTGGAAGTGGAGAACCTTGGTTTGCTGTCGGAAAAGATTTGGAAAAGAATATACTATATGTTGATCAAGGGTTTCATAATGATTTATTATATTCTGATTCCATTACTGCAACTAATGTAAGCTGGGTATCGGACCAACCTGTAACCGAATTAACATGTACAGCAAAATTCCGTTACCGCCAACAGGATAATGAAGTTACGGTCACAATGATAGACGGCACAACGGCAAAAGTTACATTTAAGGAACCTATTAGAGCGGTAACCCCTGGTCAAGCAGTTGTGTTTTATGATGGTGAAGTTTGTTTAGGTGGCGGTACAATTGACCATGTATTTAAAAATAACGAGAAACTATGGTATGTTGGATAAAAAATGATTGCTATATAGTTGATCGATTGATCTTCCATAGTGAGCATTTCTTTTGATAAGATGAAGGGGTTGGCACATAAAGAGTCAGCCCTTTTTCTCTGTGTAGAAAAAACGGAAATGAAAAATAAAGGTAGGGTAATGATGGATACAAATCAACGTGGAATTGAAGCGATGCAAAAAGGGAATTTTGAAGAGGCTGCAACTATATTTTCAGAAGCAATTGAAGCAAATCCCAATGATAGTATAAGCTATATAAACTTTGGTAATCTTTTATCAGCAGTTAACGAATTAGAAAAAGCACTTAAATTTTACGAAAAAGCACTTGAAATAGATGCTAATGCAGCTACAGCCTACTATGGGGCAGGAAATGTGTACTTTAATCAAGAAAACTATGATGAAGCTAAAAGTATGTATGAAAAAGCATTAAAAAATGGCCTTGACGAAGGTGATTTGCATTTTATGCTAGGGATGTCACTCTTTAATCTAGGGCAAAACCGCTTAGCTTTACCGTATTTTCAACGTTCAGTTGAACTGAATGAAACTGATAGTGACGCCAGGTTTCAGTACGGTTTATGCCTAGCTCAGCTTGAACTTATTGATGATGCGGTAAAGCAATTTGAGGCTGTGATACAATTGGATCAACAACATGCAGATGCATATTATAATCTTGGTGTTGCGTACGCGTTTAAGGAAAATACTAGTAAAGCAATAGAAATGCTAGAAAAGACCTTAGACATACAGCCTGATCATATGCTAGCTGGACATGCTCTAAAAATAATGAACAGTCAGTCGAATTAATCGTTATGCTGTGAAAGGAGAGCCGCTTATGCAGGAGAGTGCAGATTTATTTGGTGATAATGAACGTTATGTAAAAGGGCTTGTTAAGGTTGTGATCTTTCACAATGATCAAAATTTATATTCTGTTTTAAAAGTAAGAGTTCATGAAACAAGTGAAAACATTGAAGATAAAGAAATAACGGTTACAGGTTACTTTCCACTCCTGCATGAAGATGATGTTTATACCTTCTTTGGCTCTTTTACAAATCATCCTAAGTTTGGTCTTCAATTTCAAACTGAACACTTTCGTAAGGAAATCCCCCAAACAAAGGAAGGAATTATTCAATATCTTTCAAGTGACCTTTTTAAGGGAATTGGGAA
>DASQMK010000096.1:0-2599 GCA_035645575.1 Metabacillus sp. | reverse complement strand
GTTTTGGATTTTGTTAGACTTATTATGCCCTTATTTATTTACGTTGCCACATTTCAAATAATAGTTAGAAAATCTTAATTTATGTTATAATAATTTTATTTATTTAAGGAGCAGTTATGGAACCTTTTTCTGTTTTTTTTCTTATTATGTTTATTGTTCTTGGACTATTTTTCATTTCTTTTGTTTCTGAGAAAATTTAATGGGAATTACAGCTATTATTGGTCAGCAAGGGCGGGGCAAATCTTTTTATATGATTTGGCTTGCTCTCAATCATGCAATGAAATATTGTAAGCGGATTGTTACTAATTTTCCATTGAATATTGAGTTTCTTGAACGCTTTGCAATTGCTAACAATCTTAAAAATCTTCATAAAATGATTGTTGCCGGTGATATTATTTTTGTTCCTGGTGACGTTGAGTATTTATTATCAATTCCTGATAGTTGCGTACTTTTTGACGAGGCAGCTATATTTCTTGGTGATGCAACATCAGGTCAAAAAGTATCTTATTTAATTTCCAGATTTAATCAGTGTCGCAAGCGTGGAATTGAACTTTTCTATACGGGTCAGGCATTTTCAAGAATTCCTAAAATTCTTAGAGATATTACGACTGGAGTTGTTTATTGTAATGGGGTTTGTACTCGCGACGAATGGGGTACACCAATGCTTTATCAAGCTAAGTTTACTTTTTTTGAACCTGATGAATTTGATGATTGGTTTGCTAGTTCCAAAAAATCTAATTGGCTTTATACTAAGAATCATTCATATAGACAGCATCATTTTATATTAAATAGTTATTTTGCTTTGTTTTTTAATACTTATGATTCTTTTATAGATGTTATTGCTGATACTGCTGCTCCTGGGTATCGTGGCATTAAAATTGTTCCTAAAGGTAATAAATTTGTTACAAGTATTATTGAGCCGGCACCTTTTGAATCTAAACCTCATAATTTAAAGGCTCGGACTTTTCCTCGCTTTCTTATTCAGTTTTTTAAATCTCGACTTTTGAAGCGATCGCATAAAACTAACGATTATATTCCTGAGAAAAAGTGGGACCAGATGATTAAGAAGCGCCCTTTATTTTTTCCTGATGACCCGTTTAAGTTGAAGTGGTTAACTAAGAACACTCCTATTATTCTTTATCAGTCTGTTGCCAAACATCCAGAGTTTCCTAAACAGGTTGCAGCTTATTTTGTTCTTGGCTGGCATTTTTCTCATATTTTGCCAGCTCCGCTCTTGCCTCTAGTAGATTTCTTTTTTGGTAAGAGTTTTAGTTTTCCCGTTCCCACTGATTCAGTTTTTGTAAAGTTTGCTAAAATGAAAATGTAATCTTACAAGATGGTTTTTTATTATGATTAAGTCTGAGATTGATTTAGATTTTGTTGAAACTGATGATGATTCTACTAGTCAGTTATGTAAGTGTCAGTTTTGTAAAGATTCTGTAATTTATTTTTATCATCATAAAAGGTGGATTACTGATTCTTACCATGTTTACAATTCCGATCATACTTTTCATCGTTGTTGTCGTCCTACATCTTGGTCTAGGGTTGCAAGTATTCCTAATGGTTGGGAGTATCAACGCTCCGACCAGGATGATGATGCGGGTTGCTTCATTGCTGAGAAATATTCAGTTTTTGAAAAGTTTGAAAATTCTGATTTAGAAGTTATTATGTGGGGTTTTTAAGCATGACTAATACATATCTAATTTCCGTTCGCCCGATGTGGGCTTCTGCCTTTTTCCTCAGCCATAATCCTAAGACGATTGAACTCCGAAAAGGTAGCTTTGGATCATCTTTAAAAGTGGGCAATACTATTGTGATTTATGCCACAATGCCGACCGCTGAAGTGTTAGGAGTTGTGCGAGTTGTTAAACGTGAAATACTACCGCTCGATCGACTGTGGCACGAATCTCAGCAAGGGCAACTGGCAAGAGTGACGCAGGTACAATTCGATGATTACTATGTCAATCATTCATTGGGCGTCGGGGTTTGGGTTAGTTCTGCCATACTTTTCCCCAGTCCAATTTCACTTTTTCGACTTCGCCAGAGCTGGGGTCATCGCTGGCAGCCACCGCAGCAGATTCAACAATTAGCCGACAATCAGATGGCATTATTGAATATCGCACACGCTCACTAAGCTACACACCACACTCTCCCACCACCACACACCCGTAAGAGAGATTTCTCGAATCAGGCACACTGCTAGCAAATTACCGCATCTGTCAAGGAGGAAAGCAGATTTTTAATAATATTTCTTAGAGGGGGCGCTAGATTTTAGTTGCTTCCTTTTTTTGTGCTTGCCCCCTCTTAGAAATATTAAAATATGTGGGCCTTGATGGCTGTGGTAAGCTGGCAGCCGTGCATGAGGCGGGGGATTTTAAATAGCAAGCTCTATCTCTAGGGATATATTAAATTCTTATCAATTCACTATATTTAGTGGCTAAGTTGGCCGCTATTTTTTTTGGAAGTGATAGCAAAAGTGATAGCACAGTGATTGCAAGTGATAGCAGAAGTGATTGCAACTGATAGCAAAAGTGATTGCAACTGATAGCAATCTCTACCATACAGTTTGCCTTTATTTTGCGATTTAACGAATTCAAAG
>DASQMK010000095.1:0-1717 GCA_035645575.1 Metabacillus sp. | reverse complement strand
AAAGATAGGTGATCCAGCAAGAGCGCCCCAAAATGCTGCCTGAAGCAATTACCTCATCTCCTATATAACGGCTGATTTACTGTTATTTTTCCCTCTTTATGTAGAAATAACAAAATTAAAGGTCGTATAAAGCAAAAGAATAAATAAAAACGCAGCTAACATTGTCAGCCGCGCGTTCTATTTATTCTTAGGAATTTTTTAATTGCATGAACTGTAGATAAGCGCTTCGACATCCAGCTCCAGCGCCTAGCCCCTCGAGGTCATAAGCTAGTATAGAATTGAAGGCAAAGGACGCCTTCTATTCTAAATCATCTTATGCTTGTCGGGGCTGACCAAGGCGCTTGCGCTTTTGTTCATTCTTCAGTCATGATTTTTTCGATATCATCTAATAATAAGTTAGCAGCAATGACGCCACCAGCTGTATTCCAGATTGCATCGTCTACTTTATATGCTTTATCTGCTTTTACAACTTCTAGGTTCTTCCATAGTGAATCGTTTATCCATTCTTCTTCTGTTTTCGTTGCTTCTGTATCACCAGGTGGTGCGTAAGTGAAGTAGAATAAAATATCAGCATCTAATTGTGGAATAATTTCTTTTCCAACTTCGCGTACAAATAAATCCTCTGGATTATCCTTAAATAGCTCTTGTACAGAACTTGAATGTTTTATTCCAAGCTTATCAAAGATCACACCAGAAAATGTATCAGTATAATAAACTCTTGTTTTACCTGCCATAAAGCGTACAACCGAAACTTCTTGATTTAATTTATCGCCAAGTGATTCCTTCAAAGTCGTAATTCGTGATTCAAAATCATCAATCACCTTTTTGCCTTCTTCTTCACGATTTAACGCTTTTGCATATAAATTAAAGTTTTCTTGCCAGTCACCTCTTAATGTTTCAGCAAAGACAGTAGGAGCAATGGCGCTCAATTTTTCATAGACTTGTTCTTGACGCATTTTATTTCCAATAATTAAGTCAGGCTTTAGTGCAGCAATTGCTTCTATATTTACTTCGCTCTCAGTTCCTACTACTTGGACATCAGCCATTTGGTCTGAAATATGTGCATACCATGGCTCACCTAACCAGGATTGAACAGCACCAACTGGAGTTACACCCATTGCTAATAGTGCTTCTGTTCCCTCGTTTGTTAGGATGACAACTTTTTCTGGAGTACCAGTAATTTCTGTTGTTCCCATGGCATGTTCAACTGTATATGTTTCTTCTGCAGGTGCGTCATTAGTTCCTTCAGCCCCTTCAGTATCATTTGTTTCTTCATTTGCATTCCCGCAAGCTGTCAGAATAAGAAATGTAATACTTAGTAAAAATAATGATAACCAAGACTTTTTGTATGTACTGCTCATATTTTAACCCTCCACTATTTGATAATGATTTTCATTTACATAGAGAATGATAAAAGGAATTATGATGATTGTCAACTGTTAAATGAAAATGATTTTCAAAATCATTAATATTTGTTAAAATAAAAGAAAGTATGAATGGAAAAGTATAGGGAGCAAATATGTTATCGAAATCTACCTTTCAAAAAACTATAGGATTACTTATAGGATTTGCAATTCTCATCATTTTAATGTGTGGGAGTCTTATTTTTGGATATGCTAACACAAATTTAAAAACGGTGTATGATGCGTTTTTTCATTTTAATAGCAGTAATGAACATATTATTGTCTATGAGGTTCGATTGCCTCGGGCATTAATA
>DASQMK010000094.1:0-3874 GCA_035645575.1 Metabacillus sp. | reverse complement strand
AAAAATGGAACTTTAGAGCTTCGTCTACCATGGTTAATGTTAAATGTAAAAGATCCAAGTCAAAAGGAAATTATGGGAGATGTTTGGTCAAAGAAAGGGTTAGAGAGTTCCAAAACGATAGAATCTATCTCTCTTAAGATTGGTGTAACTGATAAAGAACAAACCCTTGTTGAACTTTTACCAAGTAAAGGAGAATGGGTCACATACACTTGGGACAACTGGGAGGAACCTGTTTACCATGAGCGATTAAAAAAATCCTATTACTATTTGCAAGAAACATTTAAACAAAGTCAAAAATAAAAAACTCAGGCTCATTGTGGAGTTATACAAGAGCCTGGGTTTTTTCAAAAAGGAGGAAGCATCATTTGAAAAAAATTTTACTTGCAGAAGATGAAGAAGTGATACGAATGCTTGTGGTTGACACACTTGAGGATGAGGGATATCTAATAGATGAGGCATGTAATGGACAAGAAGCCTACCATCTTATTAGCCAAACTGAATATGACTTAATCCTACTTGACCATATGATGCCTGTATATACGGGGCTAGAATTATTACAAAAAATACGCAATGATCAAAATGAAACCAAAATAATGATGCTTAGTGCAAAAAGTCAATCATCTGACCAACAAAAGGTGATACAAGCTGGAGCGGATTATTTTATGTCTAAGCCTTTCAGTCCAATGAGGCTTGTTGAAAGAATTAGGGAGATTTTAGGTGAAGCGTGAAAAATATGTGAGAAATAGTTTGACTAGGCAGTTCTCCCTCTTAACCATTACCATCATCTTAACATTTAGTGTCTTGATGTCTGGATTGTTGTTTTATCAAAATAAGATCAATCAGCAGTTTAAAAAGGATAATAATAGGCTGGAAAAAAAGGAATATATTGCGTCAGAGTTGGATTATTCCTTTAATTTGGCTGTTTCAGAGATGAGGGCATATTTTGCTTATGATGGTAGGGAGATTTATTTTGATAAAGTGAAGGAACAACAAGAAATTGTTGAGAAGGGCATAGTTGCTTTAGAAGATGTAGTGGATAATGAAGAGGACGTTGTGTTTTTAAATCAAATTAATGGGTTTTATCAATATTATTTTCATGATGTTATGCCTAAATCGAAAATTTTGTATGATAATGGGCAAACAGGGGAAGTCGCCAAGATTGCTATAGATCAGAATGGATCAGCAACCATTAGGACATACCAAGATAATATTAAAGACTATACTGATAGTATAGAACAACAAGTTATGAAAATACATGATGTTCATAATCAGAAAATCTTTATCAGTCAGATGGTGTTTGGTATTCTTCTTTTTCTCTTAATTATCGGCATGGTGATGTTCACACGTAAATTGCTTGCTAGCATTGGAAAGCCATTAAAACAACTTACCATTGCGGCTGGTGAGATAGCAGATGGAAACCCAATCTTATTTTCAGATACAACAAACAGGAAAGATGAACTAGGTTTATTATCTATTGCATTTGAAAAAATGACGAAAAGTATTCAAGAGAAAGAGAAAGACTTAAGCTCGCAAAACGAGGAGCTACTCGCACAACAGGATGAGCTACATGCACAACAATTGGAACTAGAAGAAGCGCTTGAACTTGCTCAAAAAAGGGAATTTGATCTGAAACGTCGGAATGACTTGGTAAAAGGTATCGCAAATACCCTTGATAAACAAGAAGTGTTAAAAAGTATCGTTCGGACGATGTGCGATATTATTGAGGCAGATAAAGGGTTGATTGTGCTGTTAAGCCGCGGACTCCCTCATACAAGCTTTGGTGTTTCTCAGATGGGAATCAAGCAATTCATGAACAATTTAGATTCTGGGTTTATGATCAGGCTGGAGGAAACTAAGGAACCATTTGTCATTAAGCGGGAATGTCAGGATGAAGAAAAAGCTTTCCATACTCATACTTCATTCTGCTATGACCTTTACCTTCCAGTTATTTCTTCATCCGATTTAATGGAAGCAGTTATGGTGTATTCAAGATTCGACAAACCTTTTACTGTAGAAGAATTAATGGAATTCAATGGACTAAGCAAACAGATTGCAATTTCATTAGATAAAATTCATATATTTGAATTATCTGAAGAAGAACGACAGTTAACTCAAGACATTTTAGACACGATTAATGAAGGAGTTCAGCTGATTGATGTATATGGAACCGTCCTTCAGGTAAATAAAATGGTATGTGATATGTTTAGATGTCATAGAGAAATGATGGTTCAAAAACCATATGAAGAGTGGATAGAAAACTTATTGAGATCAGTAGAGAATAGCCGGGAATTAGAAGACTTTTTTAACCAGATCCTACTTGAAGGAAAAACGGGTCAACAATCCTTTGTCTATCATCAGAAAGATCCAATAAAAAGAGTCATACAAGTGTATTGTGAGTCACTGACAAGAAATGGTGATAAGTTCGGAACGGTTATTGTTCATCGTGACATTACAAAAGAATATGAAGTAGATGTGATGAAATCCGAATTTGTTAGTACCGTTAGTCATGAATTAAGAACGCCTTTAGCAAGTGTTCTTGGTTTTACAGAGCTTATGCTTAATAAGGAACTTAAGCCAGAAAGACAGAAAAAGTACTTAACAACCATTTATCAAGAAGCAAAACGCTTGACGGTTCTTATTAATGATTTCTTAGATGTTCAACGAATGGAAGCAGGTAAACAAAGCTATAATAAAAAGCTCGATGATCTTGAAACATTAATTTCTAATCTTGTTGAAACGTATCAAATTAATCATCCGAGTCATGTGCTTCATTATAGTGTACAAACGTCAAATACAATGGTGTATTGTGATATGGATAAAATGGAGCAAGTATTTAATAATTTGTTAAGCAATGCCATTAAATATTCTCCAGAGGGTCGCAACATTTTCATTAATTTATATGAAGAAGGATCAAATTTAAAGGTTTCCATAAAAGATGAGGGCTTTGGTATTCCTGAAAGTGAATTAGATAAATTGTTTACTAAGTTCTATCGGGTTGATAATTCAGATTGTAGACGTATTGGAGGGACAGGACTGGGCTTGGCGATTGTAAAAGAAATTATGAAGGCGCATGGTGGGGAAGTTACGGTTCAATCTGTTTTTAGAGAAGGTAGTACGTTTACAGTAATTTTTCCACTGGTCATGGGAATAAAAGACAAATCTTAAGTCTCCTAGTCAGGAAAATAGTGATGATGATACAAAACCTTAAATATTTCATCTATCATAGAAATGGTTGTGTTTAAGCTCTTTCATTTATTAGTATATACTAGGGATAGATTTCCAAGAGAGGTGTTGCTAAGATGTTAAGGAAGTATACGATTGAAAGTCATCAACGTGACGAAATGATAGAAGTGACTGATTTTGTCCAGGCCTTTGTTAACGAACAACAGATTCAAGAAGGAACCGTGCTTGTTTATTGTCCTCATACAACAGCTGGAATTACAATAAATGAAAATGCAGATCCAGATGTGAAAAGTGATATGTTAAGACGATTTGATGAAATATATCCTTGGAAAGTTGCAAAGGACCTGCATGCAGAAGGTAATACAGCTGCCCATATGAAAGCTAGTACAGTAGGGGCTTCTCAAACAGTCATTGTCTCAGGTGGAAAGTTACTATTAGGAACTTGGCAAGGCATTTATTTTTGCGAATTTGACGGTCCTAGACAAAGAATTTTTTATATAAAAGCATGTTAAGAAGCCGCTAGTCTAAAAAAAGTTCATAAAATGATAGGAGATTTGGATCAGAAGATGGAGTGCTTTATTTTATTTTATGGTAAAATGAGTGGAATAAAAAACGCTAGTACTCTAAGAGGTGACATGTGGAATTGAATATTCTCCTTTTTGTGTTCGCTGGGATTGTCTTGATTTCTTCA
>DASQMK010000093.1:0-9959 GCA_035645575.1 Metabacillus sp. | reverse complement strand
CCTTTTACTATATTTTTTATTAATTTAGCTGGTGTTTTTTGATAAACCTTGGGTCTTTTGCACCTACTGTTTGGCACGCATACAAGAAGAAAGACGATTATGCTAAGCATAATCGTCTAAAATAATGGTTGTGAATTGCCTATATCGTTGTACTGCACAGTAAATAATTTGTTCTATTATTCTTGGATATTCTCAGTACTCAATTTCTACATTACATTTCTATTATTAAAGTTTTATGTTTTCTTCGTTGCTTTCAACTTCAATTGTATCCTTATGTTCACCAGGTATATCCTCTATCAGTAACTCCTCGATCGCCGTTGTCTCAAATAACTTCTTCTTCATTTTAACCTTCACCCATATAACAGAATAAACTAGTGTGATAAGTAAAAATATTATGGCATATTGATAAATTTGAGCTTTAACAACAGGATCGGGAAATATATTAAATAACATATAAACCATCCCTACTATACCAATAACCTGAAATGTAATACCAAAAGGAGATTTAAAAGACCGTTTAACATCTGGATATTTAAAACGTAAGATAATGACATTTAAATGACCAATTATATAAGTAATACACCAACAAAATGCTCCAGCCAGAATAAATGTTGTGATAGATGAAGCTCCAGTCACTCCAAAAATGACAAAAATTAAAAACAAACTACCCATAAACAGGATTGAAGTCGATGGAGCTCCCCATTTGTTCAATTTCCCAAACACTTTTGGTAACTGCCCTTCATTAGCCATTGAATATAGCATTCTTGGTATAGCAAATAATAAAGTATTTAATGTACTAGCAGTTGCTAATATAGTGACAAGGCCAATCCATAATTGCCCAGTTCTACCTAGAATTGCTGAAGCGGCTTCTATATGTGGTGAATCTGAACCTGCTAAAGTTTCTAAAGGAACATATTTAATAGCTGCACTCCCGAAAATAAAATCAGCTATTAAGATAATAAACAATCCTAATATCATAGAAAGTGGAATATATAGTTTTGGCTTCTTTAACTCCTCTGCCATTGGTGTTACAAATTCTATTCCAACAAACAACCAAAATGCTAATGCAGCTAAACCAAAGACTCCCATTCCTAGTGAGTTAAATTCAATATTAGTTTCAATTGGTTCTCCTCCACCTATTCCCGTAAGACCAATTATACCAATTGCCACTATTGATAAAATCATAACTGAAGTTAAAACGATTTGAACCTTACTAAATAATTCAACTCCTCTAATATTAATTAATACTAGAAGAATAACAAATATGACTGAGATCAACATAGGAGAAATAGATGGGGCAAAAACCTCGTTAATGATAATACCTGCAATGTGAGCTTCTGCGCTACCTGCAAACATATTCACTAACACGTATCCACTTAATACTGAAACCATCCCAACAAGTGGTCCCATTGTAGGCAGTGTATAATGAACCATCCCTCCTGCTCTTGGAATCATTCCTGAAAGTTCCGCAAAAGAAAAGGCAACAAAGACATTTAATAACATAGCTGCAACCATAGCGATGATAAAACCTGGACCTGCAATACCAAATCCTTGACCTAATGAGACCATTGCAGATGAGGCAACAACGATTCCAACTGCCGACGCAATCGCTGTCCATAACCCAATTTTCCTTTTTAATTGATTAGTCATTATACATCCCCCAAAATTAATATTCTAAATATCACTTTCCCTAATTAGTTCTAAACATTAGCAATCAATATGTCATTATTTAACATGAAATTCAATACCTTCCTATAAATCAGAGATTTCTGTTTGTAATATTCGTTTAAGCCAAATCTACGTGGTTACTACTTTTTAATCTACTTATATATTAGTTTCCTTGAAATAGTAAGCGCTTTCTTTATTTATAAAATGTTAGGCTCCATATGAATACACTTAATGGAGCCTATTGATTGAATTTTTAAACCTGTTTTTCAAATTTCACCATGGCATCCGCCATAATATTAATAATATCTTCCACCTGTTTTTTTGTAATAATAAGTGGCGGTGCTAAAGATACAGTGTTAGTTCCCTTCCAGTCAAAAGAACGTAGCTGTAATCCTAGATTCATACAAATTTCTGTATATTTTGCTGCAGCATGAGCTGAAGGGTTAAATGGTACACCATTTTCTGGATCTTTTAATAATTCGATTCCAGCTAATAGCCCAAGTCCCCTTACCTGTGTAACATGTTTAAAGTTACTCTCTAAATACTTTAAACCTGTAAAAAGCTCTTCGCCACGAATTCTACTATTCTCAATAAGTTGGTCTCTTTCAATAATTTCAAGATTTTTCAATCCAACTGCACATGCCATTGGATGCCCGCTATATGTGAAACCATGGAACATCATTTCATCTGACTGAACAAACGCCTCTCTAATATGTTCTCTCATGACTACCGCTCCGAGATGTGCATATCCACTTGAAATACCTTTTGCTACACATAAGAAATCTGGTACTACTTTATAGTTGTCGACACCAAACATTTTTCCAGTTCGGCCAAAACCACAAATTACTTCATCTGCAATCATCAAAATTCCATGTTCATCACAGAGTTTACGAACTGCTTGAAGATACCCTTCAGGTGGGAACCTTACTCCACCTGCTCCTTGAATCGGCTCTACTATTACAGCTGCAATTGTTTCAGCACCTTCTGCCTCAATAACTCCACGTATGGAACGTGAATAATTTGATGCATTTTTATCACCAAGCTCTGCTTCTAATGCATGTGCTTCTGCTTTTAGAAAGTTTTGGGCATTTGATGTCGTGAATTTTTGAAAACCTTCAATACCTGTAGCACTTGTAGCACCAACAGTAACTCCGTGAAATGACTGTTCTAATGAAATTATTTTTGTACGCTCTGGCTTTCCTTTTATTTTCCAATAAAAACGAGCTAATTTAAATGCTGTATCATTAGACTCTGAACCACCTGATGTAAAGAAACAAACATTTAAGTCGCCTGGTGTTAATGAGGCAACTTTTTGAGATAAGAGTATTGCGGGTTCATTTGATTGTCCGCTAAATGAAGAACTGTATGATAGCTTCAACATTTGTTGATTCGCTACTTCAGCAAGCTCTTCATTTCCATAACCAAGGTTTACATTCCAAAGCATTGATACACCATCAATCCGTTCTTTACCCTCTATATCTTTAAGATATACACCTTTACCTTCTGAAAAAATTGTTGAAGGCCCTTGCATATAATGAAGTTTAGGTGGAGTTGTTGGATGTAGATAATGTTTTTTATCAATTTCAGATAATTGATTTCGAGTAAATATTGTTTGATTTTTTGTTTGTACCATAATTTATTCCTCCTTAGCTTGTGTCGAAATAACTCAATTGATTCTCTATAAATCGTTTTATTTAAAATGGATAATCCAGTTTACTCTTTTGAATGGAAACCCATTTAGTAATAGTAAACTCATCAACAACCCATTCACTTCCAAAACGCCCAATTCCACTTTGTTTTATTCCTCCAAATGGAACATTACCTTCCAACACTGCAGGCATATCGTTTACATGTGTTGTTCCAGATTCAATTTCAAGAGCCAGCTTTTCCCCTTTTTCTAAGTCATTCGTTATAATAGCAGATGATAAACCATACTCTGTATCATTTGCAAAACGAATGGCCTCTTCATCACTTTCAGCAGGTATAATTTGAGCAACTGGTCCAAATATTTCACACGAAGCAAGGCATGATTGATGAGGTACATCCACAAATACAAACGGAGAAATTAGATTACCTGTGCGCTCACCTTCTACTGCAAGTTTCAAACCATTCTTTCTTGCTGTATTTACTAATTTCATAATTTTATCTGCTTGCTTCTCATTAATGACGGGTCCAATATTCGTGTTAGGATCTTTCGGATCTCCCACTGTTAGACCTTTTACTCTCTCTATATATCTAGAAACAAATTCATCATAAATTTCTCTGTGTACGATGATACGATTTGTAATTGCACAAATTTGACCACTGTGTAGAAATTTACCGAATACAGCTATTTTTACAGCCTGTTCTACATCTGCGTCTCTAAGTACAACTAAAGGATTGTTTCCCCCGAGTTCCAATGCAACTTGTTTAAATGATCCACCTGTTACCTTGTCAATATGTTTTCCAACCGCTGTTGACCCGGTAAAACTGATGAACGAAGAGTTGGGATTTGTTAAAAATTCATCTCCCGATTCTTGTAGATCAGTTAAGATAGAGTTGAACACTCCTTCAGGAAGACCTGCTGCTTCAAATGCCTTAGCAAATACTTGCCCGCCAACGATTCCGACTTGGGGATCTGGTTTATGAACAACACTATTTCCTAGAGCAATTGCGGGGAATATCGTCCTTGTTGCCATATTAAAAGGGAAATTAAAAGGAGTAATAGAAGTAATGACTCCCAAAGGCAATTTATAAACACGATTTACCTTACCTGGTGTTACGGATGAATAATCCTTAGGTGAATAGATTTTATCAACCATATTGATCGCGTCTTTGATGTCACTAACTCCAAAGCCAAACTCAACCTGAGCTTTTAGTAGTGTTCCTCCAGTTTCACGTGTAATTAATTCCAAAATATGATCTTTATTTCTCTCTAAATAATCTAATGCTTTCGTTAACACTTCTCTTCTTTGCTCTGGAGTTGATTTTGCCCATTCCTTTTGTGCCAATTTTGCTTTGTTATAAGCTTCTTTTATTTGTTCTATATTAGCTAATTTCACAGAAACGATATCTGATTGATCGAAAGGATCCTTAATTGAATAGATTCTACCACTTCCACCTTCTATCCATTCACCACCAACAAAACTTTTGTTCAGTGTTTGTGCCCACTCAAAACAATTCAGATCTAATGCCTCTTTTTGTGCCATATAAATCCCCTTTCCAATATAATTACTTTTTATGGGTAAATGTCTGAGCTGAAAATTGCAAAAGTAACTCCTTATTTGGATTGTAAGCGTTTTACGGTCTGAACTATTGGAAAAATCGGAACAAAATTCGTATCTACAGTATATTTTCAGAAAATACCCTATTCATAAATATTAAATTTTCATCCTTATAAAGGAAAAAATAAAATTGAACTTAGGTTGAGAAAGGGACTTAATAAAAAAGGTTAAAAAATGAGGTTTTTTTATATAGTGTATCTAGATAACCCATCATTAGATGAACAAAACTACTTTTACATGTATGGGATATCTAGATATGAAGACATGATTTAAATGCGTTAAATTCTAGCAGTTTGAAGTAGAATTTCTTTCGGGGTTAATTGACTGAATTTCTTAAATTCATTGATAAAATGTGCTTGATCATAATAACCGATTTCATAAATAATATCGCGTATATTGTACTCGTTCCTTTTTATAAGCATATATAACGAATACTGAAATCTTAAAATCTGACTAAATAATTTAGGTGAGATGCCTATATTTTGCTCGAAATTTTTTCTTAAGTATCTTGTTGAACAACCAATCTCTTCTGCTAATTCATTCATACTAATATTCCCTTTTACTGAATAAATTTTCCTTAATGCAAATTCTATAGAAGAAGCTGATGATTGACTAGTAAATATGATACTTCTAAGAATGTTGTTAAATAACTTAACTTTCTCAGAAAAAGCTTTCTCTTTAATAATTTCACGAATACTAGAATGATCTATAAGAAACATATCAAGTAAAGGTACTTCACTGTTAATAATATCTTTAATAGAATATCTCGAACGGTCTAATTCAAATTTTGGTAAAAACCTTACCCCGAAATACTCCTGATTTGCCTGTAATTGTAGTGTTTTACATGTAAGTACACTGCCACAAACATTTGCATATGGTTGATCAGGGTCACAACAAAATAATATATCTACACATCCGTCTGGAAAGATAGTCATTTTATTAGCTATATTATCTTTTACTTTAAATTGATAAAACAAAGTAGCTGAACCGTCCAACTTATCTTTTTCCTTATACTCCACATAATAACTAGTATTCATTTCAAATCCAGGTTGAAGCGGAACAAAATCTCTTGTATCCATTTTCAAAATTCTAGTCAATGTGATTACTCCCTTTCCTCACTTCTAATTAAGTAATCAAATCTAAAACAAATAAAGATCTACCTATATAGCGAACGTTTACATACTACGGTTGATGTGGAAACGGTTAAAATTCCTCAGAAGGATTAATAACTACCCACTATTAGAATAGCTTAATCAAGCGATTTTGAACATAAATTTAAAAGAAAGCAATAAAAGCAATTTCATAAATGTATATGCAATAATAGGTTACAGCCAATTACTAAAAATGAATATCCTCTGTGCTCTATAAATTCTTTATATCATTAAATAAAACAAAGAGATACACTAATTGTATCCCTCTCAGCCATTTTTGTTGTGATTTTATCGTTTATATTATTCGTTTATTTCTAAATGAGTCTATTCCTAATCTACTAATAAATAAAATCTTGACGGCTCTCTGCTCAACTTTTATTGGAATATGTTCAACTTTTATAACTAAAGTACCAATATTTTCATCATGTACTTTAACCATACCGAATACAATATGATTTCCTACCAATATTTTCACTCTATATAACCCGCTCGAAGGGAGAAGGTAATCTGCATCAAACTCCACTTCCAAATTGTGAGCAAAACTTTTTTCTACTTGAGTTATATAAGCAGAAATAGAATAACAATCTCCTAGAACTGAAGGGATTTTATGGACATCTCCATTTTGAAGTAGCTCTCTAACCATAGTTGAGCTTATTTTCTCTTCCCGAGATACCACTTTTCCTACAGTGGTTACTTCAAACCTGCCCTTACTATCGCTTACTATTTGTTCCATGTTACCTTGCCCTTTAAAACCATAGGTAAAATCAAACCCTGCCAAAACATGCTTACAGTTCAACCCTACAAGATATTCCTCAACAAATTGCTGATGAGAAAGCTTTGAAAAGTTTGTGTTAAAATTTACGATTATTAACCTTTCCACACCAACCTCTTTAAATAATTGCTTCTTTATAGGTAATGGTGTAATATAATGATCAATTTTTCTGGATGAAGGGATAACATTACTTGGGTGAGGAAAAAAGGTCATAACTGTAAATGTTAGTTTTTCCTTTTTGGCAATTGCTTTTGCTATCTCCATAATCTTTCTGTGACCTTTGTGTAACCCATCAAAAAAGCCAAGCGCCATCACACACGGTTTATTCACATCTTGAACAATTGAATTCATAGGATATTCTAAATTTACAATCTCCATTTTTCTTCACCCCATAAATAGTTTTAACTTATATTTTTATATTGCCCTTCAAAGAAGGATAAAGGTTTTCCATCAGCTAATGCCATTTCAGTTACTTCCCCAACATATAACGTATGGTCACCAGCAACATAAGAATGATAGACATTACATGTAAGATTAACAAGTGCGTGATCAATAACGGGTAACTCATTCATCCATTTAAATTCTACATCACGTTTCTCTTTTATTTGTCCTGCAAAGACCATAGACATTTCCTTTTGATCTTCACTTAAGATGCTAACGGCAAACTTACCGGATTTATTGATTAATTCATTCATTCTTGCTTTTTCACCTATCGAGATTAAAACTAGTTTTGGAGAAAGTGAGACTGACATAAAAGCATTTGCTGTCATGCCATGTGGTTCACCATCCACTGATGTTGTAATGACTGTTACTCCCGTAGCGAATTTCCCCATTGCATTTCGAAACGTACGATCATCCATCTTTAACACTCCTTTTAATTACGATTAAAAATAACTAGCTTCATTTCAGTCATTTCTTCTATCGCGTATTTTATGCCTTCTTTACCAGTACCGCTTTCTTTTACCCCACCATAAGGCATATGATCAACTCGGAAGGTTGGGATATCATTGACTAGAACTCCTCCGACTTCCAATTGTTCAACTGCTTCTAAGGCTAAGTTAATATCATTTGTATATATACCTGCTTGTAATCCATATCGGGAGTTATTTACTTGTTCAACTGCTTCTTGCACATGATTTATCTTATTTATGATAACAATTGGCGCAAACACTTCTTGACATGATACATTCAAATTAGGATTCACATTAACTATTACGGTTGGAAGCAGTACGGTGCCATCTGCATAACCACCTGTTAAAATGTCAGCTCCACCGTCTTTTGCTTCTTGAATCCAACCAAGAGACCTAATGACATCATTTTGAGAAATCAACGCAGAAACATCTGTTTCCTCATTTAATGGATCGCCGGCCTTTAACTGCTTTGTTTCTGCTACAAATTGATTCACAAAGTCATGGTATATCTCTTCATGTACGTAGATACGTTGAAGTGAGATACATACTTGGCCTTGGTTACTAAATGCTCCTTGAACACATCTTTTTACCACTTTATCGATCTGAGTTCCTTTATCAAGAATAACGGCTGCATTTGAACCTAATTCAAGAGTAACTCTCTTTAAGCCAGCCTTATTTCGTATGCCGATTCCTACTTCTGGACTACCGGTAAATGTAATCATATTTACGCGGTTATCCACTACCATTCCTTCACCCACAACCCTCCCACTACCTGTTACAACATTTAATGCTCCATCAGGTAAGCCAGCTGCTTGTAAAAGTTCAGCTAAAAAGAAGGCCGAAAGTGGTGTTTGTGTGGCTGGTTTTAACACGATTGTGTTTCCTGTAGCAATTGCAGGACCTATTTTGTGTGCAACTAAATTCATTGGAAAATTAAAAGGTGTGATTGCTCCGATAACACCAAGTGGTTCTTTTACTGTATAAGCTAAACGGTTTTCTCCACCTGGAGCTGCATCTAATGGTAGAGTTTCGCCACCAATCCGGTTCGCTTCTTGTGCAGCAAATTTATAGGTTTGAATGGTTCGTTTTACTTCTTCTCTGGCAGTTCTAATTGGTTTTGAAGCTTCAAGTGCAATCAACTTTGCAGCTTCCTCAAACCGATCTGTTAAAAGGACTACTAATCGTTCAAGTATTGTGGATCTTTGGTGGATTGGCATTC
Organism: Metabacillus sp.; assembly: GCA_035645575.1. Taxonomy (GTDB): domain Bacteria; phylum Bacillota; class Bacilli; order Bacillales; family Bacillaceae; genus Metabacillus. Next base: position 975 of record DASQMK010000093.1, on the reverse strand, counting down.
TTCTCATTGTTTCTCTTGCAGAATAGGCAGCTGTAATCGCCTGCTCAAGCTCATCCCCAGTGGCACTAGGAATCTCTGCAATCGGTTCTAATGTATAAGGAGATTGTAATGTCGTATAGTTTTGTGATGGAATCCATTTTCCATTAATAAATAACCTTTTTCTGTAAGTCGTTAGAGTTTTCAAGATGGCACCTCCTTTTTAACGTTGAAGCATAGAGAGAACTTTCATAGGTTTTTATCGAAGAAGCAGTAGCTCTCTCTCTTAAAATCATTAAATAACAAAGACTGGCTTATGTTGCTTTAACTTAGCAGCTTCTGTCTTAACGGGTTGACCTGTGTGAACGTCTAATACTGTTGACGCTTCGTGGAACCAGCTATCTGGTGCCTCAGCTCCCCAGAAAGTTTGTCGTCTCTTATCATTTAAATCCCAACGAACTGGTTTAAAGTCAGGATCACTCGTTAGATAATCCCCATTGTATAACTCAATACGGTGTCCATCTGGATCTCTTAGGTATAAGAAGAACGCATTTGATAGTCCGTGTCTTGCAGGTCCACGTTCAATGCTGTCTGAATAACCAATAGAAGCTAAAACATCACAGCCATGAATTAAACTCATTGGATCGCTTAACCAGAACCCAATATGATGTAAGCGAGGACCTTGACCATTCATAAACGCCACATCATGTACACTTGGTTTACGATGTAACCATGCAGCCCAAATTTTCCCTTCTTCTGATGCTGTATACTCTGAACATGCAAAGCCTAACGCATTGATATAGAAATCGTGGGCCTTTTCAACATCTGGTACCATGTTATTAAAATGATCAATACGTTGAACCTTCGCACCTTGATATAAATCATAACGTTGAAGCATTCTTTCAACTGTATCCATTTTCGCAAAGTACTCAACAGGTAGGCCTGAAAGGTCTTGTGTTCTAAACGCACGCCCAACTGCATGTTGTGTTCCTTCTTCAA
>DASQMK010000092.1:0-8118 GCA_035645575.1 Metabacillus sp. | reverse complement strand
AGCGTTGATTCGCCACAACGATCTTGCTCTGCTTAATGGCATCCATCGTAATCTTCGTCTGAATGGGGCTTTTTGCACGGTGATGATCATAGCCAAGACCAACATGTGCGAGAATTTCTGTTGTATTCGTAATCGCCACGGCACTTGATTTGATTTCATTATGGATAATGTGACAAACCGCACCAGCAGAATCATGGGTGAGACCATTGCGTAGATAGGCAAGCGTTTGGTCGGCAATTCGCAGTGTTTTCTGGGCCTGCATAGCACCTGCCTTTTCTTCTTCATTAAAAACACTTTTAATAATCAATAGAAAAAGCGCAGATCCAACTCCGTTCGCAAATATCATGGGAATGCCGATCATTTCTACTAGTGCCACAGCCTGCTCAAAAGGGCGCGAAATGAGCAATATGACGATCATTTGCAGTGTCTCAGCTAATGCTCCAATCAAAAAAGCAGAACGTAACTTTACATGTTTGCTTTTTCTATGGAAGAATCCCGCGATCACTCCCGCGAGAATGGTAGCCAGGCCACAGGAAATCCCCGTAAACCCGCCTAATGTTAACCGATGAAGCCCCGCAATTAAACCGGCGCCAATCCCAACTTTATAACCGCCGAGAAGCCCACCCAAAACGACACCAATCACCCGCGAATTGGCAATCGCTTCATCAGCGGCAAGATCGGAAGGCAGACGATTAAATTGGAGGGTTTCTGTACTAAGACTCAACCCTGAATATGTACCAATAATGCCGAAAAAGCCAAAGAAGATTATTGCCGTCACATGCTGCTTGTGATTGAGCTTATCGTGATAAATCATTTCACGGAAGAATTTGAATCGCGTTAAGATGAAGGCAATCATAACAATGATGCCAAGACGTTCGACCATTGTGATTAGTAAATCAAACATGTAAAAACCCCTTTTTAAAATGGAGACTGTCCCCAATAGCTAACTTTCCCTGTTGACTATTATCCATCGAGGTTAGAAAAACTATAGTTCCGCAATAGATCACCTTTTAATTTACCAAAAATCTGACAGGGATTCCACATATCATCAATAGATAAAGATAATGGCTGTTTCTCTATTCGATTACGAAGGGAATAGATGCCGAGATAATTTCATGGAAAAACAAATATTATAAGAAATAAAGTATCAACCCCAAAAATAAAAAACTAGATAAAATAGAACTTATATTAAGGGTTTGAGGCGTTTTTTTGTTTTTAAATTACTATAAAGAAAGTATCTGAACTTGGATTTAGTAAAACTTTTTCTCCATCAGGCCAAATGTTTGGATCAAAGGAAATTACTTTTTAAAATATAATGGTATAAATTAGTTTGATATATACAGATAAATTGCCCGAATTCAACTTAGTTGTACACTTCTTATTTAGTAAAATGCATACAAAAAGATTGCTCTAGACCCACCCATTTTCACTTTGTTATGATATTCAATGCAAATGAAAGTAGGAGGACAAGTGATGTGGAAGAACAAAAATATAGTGATCTTAAATTAGGGGAACGTGGGGCAATAATAAGTATAGTTGCATATATTTGTCTTTCTATTTTAAAATTGGCAATTGGATATATAAGTGATTCAGCTGCATTGAGAGCAGATGGTTTAAATAACACAACAGATATTATTGCTTCTATTGCTGTACTGATCGGGCTTAAGCTTTCACAAAGACCACCCGATAAAAATCATACATACGGTCACTGGAAAAGTGAAACAATCGCTTCAATGGTTGCTTCTTTCATTATGGCAGCGGTTGGTCTTCAGGTTTTATTTGATGCATTTTCAGGGTTGCTACAAGGAAGAGATGCATCTCCTGATGTACTGGCAGCTTATACTGGTATTTTTTCAGCAATTGTTATGTATTTTGTATATCTGTATAACAAAAAATTAGCGATGAAAATTAATAGTAAGGCTGTTATGGCAGCTGCAAAGGATAATATTTCTGATGCATGGGTAAGTATTGGTACTGCAATAGGAATTTTTGGGTCGCAATTTAACATGCCATGGATTGATACAGTTACTGCAATTGTTGTGGGGATTTTAATTTGTAAAACAGCATTTGATATTTTTATACAAGCATCACATGAATTATCAGATGGATTTGATGAGAATAAATTACAGATTTATCATCAACAAATTAGAAAGGTTAGTGGTGTGAAAGGTATAAAGCAGATTAAAGGAAGAAGCTATGGTAACAATGAAGTGTTAGATGTTGTGATACTAGTTAATTCTAAACTTGATATAACTGAAGCTCATGATATAGCAACTCAAGTGGAAAAAGTAATGAAAACTGATCACGGGGTTTATGACGTCCATGTTCATGTTGAACCAAATTAATATGACCACGTCAAGTTTAATATAACATTTATTTTTAAATCAAAAGGCATCAAAACCCAACTGGTTATGATGCCTTTTTCCATTAACTATTTATTTTGACGGAAGCTTTCTTTTCTTTGAGAGGTTTTATTTTTAATTGACCAATTCCAAGTTCCTTCGCTTCCTTATTTAAAGCCTTAAGTAGGCTTCCTGTCATCAATGCAATGACAACTGAGAACGGTAAAGCCGCGATAATCATTGTATTTTGTAATGCCTGCAATCCACCAGTATATAGAAGTACTAATGCGGTAATCGCCAGAAGTACACCCCAAATTACTTTTATTCTGCTGCTAGGATTTTGTGAGCCATTTGTTGTCATCATCCCTAAAACAAAGGTACCTGAATCAGCAGATGTGACAAAGAACGTTACAATAATTATGATGGCAAGAATGGATACAACCGTTGGCAATGGATAATTAGCCAATAAAGAAAATAACGAAACTTCACTCGCTAATGAGGAAATAGTTGTACCTGCTCTTTCTGTTAAAATAGCTGCACTACCAAAAGTTGAGAACCAAATAAAGCTAATCAATGATGGGATGAGTAATACACAAACAATAAATTCCCGAATGGTACGTCCCTTTGATACTCGTGCAATAAAGATTCCAACGAATGGAGACCAAGCGATCCACCAAGCCCAATAGAAAATAGTCCATCCGTTAATCCAACTACGATGTTCAGGATTTACAGGGGCAATACTGAAACTCATATTGATAAAGTTTTGAATATAAGTACCGATTGTGTCTGTAAACATATTAAGGGTAAATAATGTTGAGCCGAAAATAAACACGAATAAGAAAAGGATAAATGTTAAGCCCATATTTAAGTTACTAAGAATTTTGATTCCTTTACTTAGTCCTGTTAATGCCGACATCATAAATAAAATAGTAAGACCAAGAATGATAAAGAACTGCGTAGAAAAATTCGTAGGTATATCATATAAATAGGTTAGTCCACCATTTATTTGTACCGCACCAAATCCAAGTGTTGTTGCAACACCAATAACAGTCGAGATGACGGCTATCGTATCGATGATTTTACCAATTACGCCATCAGCATGCTTTCCAATTAATGGGCGTAATGTTTTACTGATTAAGCCAGTTTCTCCTTTTCTAAAGGTTGCATAAGCGATTGCTAATGCGACAATGCCATAAATTGCCCAAGCATGAATACCCCAATGGAAAAACGTAAATCTCATTGCATCTTTAATCCCTTGATTTGTTCCTACTTCACCTGTTGGCGAGCTAAGTGCGTAATGACTTAATGGTTCAGCAGTACCATAGAAAATCAACCCAATTCCAATTCCTGCACTAAATAGCATGGCTAGCCAGGTTGGACGTGAAAACTCAGGTTTTTCATCTTGCTTTCCAAGCTTTATCCGGCCTACTGGACTGACTAGTAAATAAAAACATACCCCTACGAAGATGGTTACGATAATTAAATAATACCAACCAAATGAATCTGTTAAAAATGCTTGCAGATTTCCTGTAACAGTTTCTAATGTTGAAGGCATTGTTACACCTATCAAAACAAGAACTGCCATAATGGCTAATGAAATGTAAAAAACAATTGATGCATTTTTCATATGAAAATAAAAAACTCCTATCTATTATATTCTTGCAAAATAACTTTATTTAATTTTGTAAATTAGATAAAATTAAATTTACTTAAAATAAAGCTGTCCTTACCTATGCATCTGGAAAATTAACTTAAAAGTCCTGGAACATAGGAATGGATACATATTTTTTGCAGGCTAAATTTAATATGTGTTTTTGAGTGTCGTGGACAGTCTGCTTCGATGAGTGCGCAAGAGTTAAGTAAGAGGTATAACCTAATTATATCGTAATAAAAACTATATTCATAATCCCATATTCATAGATTAGGACATGTCTACTAGGAGGATAACTTCTATCAGTAACTTAAGTGATGGTATCCTCACTTATCCTCTATTATCCGACAGTTTCTTTCGATATCCTTCATATCATTCATTGTTTTTTCCATTTTTATCCACGTGCAACAAGCTAATTAAATTCCTTATTTATTTTTTATTCAATAGTTATCCTTATTGTTACCGATTTTTTGGGTTGAATTTTTTTCAGTATTTGTGCAAAGGGGAGGATTTAGTTTTGAATGGGGGCAAATTTATTAGAGCTGGACTTGGTATATTCTTGGCTTAGTAAATGATTTGAATCATACTCAAATTTAGAACAAAATATAGAAAGCAATAGGGGGAAAAATCAGAAGTAATGTTTATAGTTGACTGTGAAGATGAACAGGGTAAAAAGATGGCAACTCTCTGTAGGAACTCCTAGCATTAGGAGTAGCAAGGATCAAATTCGGTTATTTTCACATAATCGATGACAAGAAACTGGACGAAACCGTGCAGTTTTAAAAGAACATGCGGCATAAAATGGATGCGATTTATATATTTTAGATTATGATTAAAAAGACCAAGTTTTTTTAGTGGTCTTTTATTTTTTACACATAATTTTCTTATTAATCACGAGTTGCACATAGTTACAAATTCTTTACTTATAAAAGTGTAATGCTGATTTAATTCAATACGATAGTTATAAAATCGTATATTGTTAACAAGTTGTTAACAATAAAGGTTAGATGATATTTCATTATTTCTAATATTCTATTGACAAGGATAGACAATCTTATTACTATTGAAAATGATTATCAGTATTGGTTGGGAGGAATTATTTTGTTTAACATAGTAAATAGTCGCAATGTTTTGAAAGCATTGGCGTTAATTTTGATAATATCATCAGTTTTGCTTGGTTGTGCAAATACCAGCAATGATGCTTCATCATCAAAGGGTACAAATGACGAGAACATGCTTACGTTTGCTTGGGCTAGGGATATAGGTGAGATGAATCCGCATGTTTATAATCCTTCACAGTTATTTGCACAATCGATGGTATATGAACCATTAGTGAGCTACCAAGAAGGTGGAGAGCTAAAACCGCATCTAGCTGAGTCGTGGGACATTTCTAAAGATGGTAAGGAATACACATTTCATCTTCGTGAAAACGTGAAGTTTTCTGATGGAACAAGCTTTAATGCAGAAATTGTAAAGAAGAATTTTGATACGATTTTAAACCATATTGATATACATAGCTGGTTAGGATTCCTATCAAAAATAGATCATACGGAAGTTATCGACGATTATACGTTTAAACTAACATTAACTGAACCATACTATCCTACAATTCAGGAATTGGCTGTTGTACGACCAGTTCGTTTCTTAGGAGAATCAGGGTTTCCGGAAAATGGTGATACGTCAAAAGGTGTCGTTGAACCAGTCGGAACAGGTCCATGGGTGTTGGATGAGTATAAAGTGGACGAATTTGCAATTTTCAAACGTAATGAAAATTATTGGGGTGAGCTTCCAAAAGAAGAAAAAATCAAGGTGAAAATCATTCCAGATGCGGAAACTAGGGTACTTGCTTTTGAAAAAGGAGAAATAGATCTTATTTATGGAGAAGGCAACATCAGTTTAGATGCATTTAAGCAGTTAGAATCTACTGGAAACTATGAAACTAGCATTTCGGAGCCGGTTGCAACGAGACAGCTTGTCATTAATTCGAAGAAAGAACAGCTTTCAGATGAAAGAGTACGTCAAGCATTACATTATGCTTTTAATAAGGAAGCACTAGTTGAGGGAATTACATCGGGTTATGAAGAAAAAGCAGACTATATTTTACCGGCAAATTTCCCTTACATAAAAGACATTGATGCTAAGGTTATTGATTATGATGTAGAAAAAGCAAAATCATTATTAGAAGAAGCTGGCTGGGTCCTACCTAAGGGAAAAACAATTCGGGAAAAAGATGGACAGTTACTTGAAGTGGAACTAATGTATGACTCAGCAGAAGCGATCCAAAAAACAATGGCAGAAGTCCTTCAATCTGAGTGGGCAGGAATTGGTGTAAAGTTAAATATTGTAGGAGTAGAACTAACGGAGCAAGTCCAACGATTCAAAGACAATAAATTTGACATTAATTTCTTTAGTAACTATGGAGCACCTTATGACCCACATACCTTCTTAAACATTGTGGCATCAGAAGGGTTTGGATTTAATGAAGCCATATCTGCTTATCCAAATAAGGATGAATTATTAAAACAAATTGCAGAGGTTACTAAAACGACAGATGAGGAAAAACGACAACAGCTTTACTCGTCTATTTTAACATCAATACAAGATCAAGCAGCGGTTATTCCTATATCTTATATTAAGAAAACCGCGATTTACCAAAAAGATGTGACGAATTTTACTTTTCCTGCTAATCGTGACGAACATCCATTTACAGGAATTAGCATCGAGTAGTAAGTAGCAGGAGGTTTCCATGGTCACCTATATATTAAAACGAATGATATCAATTATTCCGGTATTTCTTTTTGCAACATTGCTTACAACTGGAATGATACACCTTTCACCGGTGGACCCGGCAGAGGCTTATTTAACAGCCGCTCATATTCAACCGACAGATGAGATCTTGGCTCAGAAAAGACAAGAATTTGGGTTAGATCAACCGTTTTTTATACAATATGTGAACTCTATTATGAAGATATGCCAACTTGATTTTGGCATATCTTATGTTTCGAATAAGCCTGTTTGGGATGAGGTTACCAATCGAATACCAGCAACGATCCAGCTAGCATTGGGAAGTATCTTAATAGCTGTACTCATTAGTGTCCCTCTTGGCTTCCTAGCAGGAGTAAAGAAAAATAGTGTTTTTGATCATTTTAGTCGATTGCTTTCCTTTATAGGGGCATCAATTCCATCCTTTTGGTTCGGATATCTATTGATTTTTTTCTTTTCTGTAAAACTCGATCTTTTCCCAGTTGAAGGAACTGGGACATGGCAGCATCTTGTTCTACCTTCTGTAACTCTAGCATTCCCCTTAATTGCGATCTATACGAGATTGTTACGTGCTAGTGTACTTGATAATATAGAAGAGCCATATGTGCTTTTTGCTAGAACGAGGGGAATTAAGGAAAAAACGATTATGGGGAAACATGTGTTTAGGATTGCGATTTCGCCAATGATCACTGGACTTGGGATGAATCTTGGAAAGCTGCTAACTGGTACAATTATCGTTGAAGCTGTTTTTTCTTGGCCTGGGTTTGGTCGTTATTTTATCGAAGCGATTTTTAATCGTGATATACCTGTTATTCAATGTTATGTGTTGATTGCAGCTAGCTTATTTATCATTAGCAACTTACTTGTAGATATGATCCAAATGTACATAGACCCGCGTATTTCTAGGAAAGAAGGATACAAGCAATGATAAGAAGTATACGAGAAATGTTCAATCTTCAAAAAGTTATTCCGATCTGTTCGATTATTATAGGTATTCTTTTTATCATTGCCATATTTGCTCCTTGGATCGCACCGAATGATCCGATAGCTGTCAACATGGCTTACAAATTACAGCCTCCATCTATGGATTTTCCATTAGGGACCGATCAATTAGGAAGATGTAATCTATCAAGGATTTTATATGGGGCTCGTATTTCGTTAGGATTTGCGATTCTTATTTTTATTTCATCAATATTCATTGGGTTAATTGTTGGAACTTTTTCAGGGTATAAAGGCGGTTGGGTTGATCATGTCCTCATGAGGTTTTGTGACGGGGTTATGGCATTTCCGAGTCTTATTCTAATTCTTGGGCTTGTCGGCATCTTTGGACCTGGATTAACACAAGTTATTTTAGCATTAATG
>DASQMK010000091.1:0-10043 GCA_035645575.1 Metabacillus sp. | reverse complement strand
TACTTTCCCAAGTTTCAGGTAGCGACATCAAAATGAGATATTAAGCCTATGGACCCAATATCTTCAAGAGTTTGTAATGCTCCATTATGTATTTGCGCATAGTCAGATGTTTTTCTTCGTTTCATAATTCCACTCACTTTTCATTCTCCTTTTTCATGGAGAAGAAACATGCTAGAATAATATTCTTCGTTTGCTCACAGCACACTACCCAGCTAATTATTAGAGTTTTGTTGTAGTGTGTAGAAAAAATAAAAAGACCCTACAGAATGAACTGTAGAGCCTGATTTAATAGCTTTTAAAGACCTTTTCAGATACCAGTGGTCGGGGTCGGTATAATAAATTTAACTTTGGTATAAAAGGTTTTAATTTTACAATGTATAAATATTGTGTAAAAATATTAAAGTTATAGGTATAGAAATCTACAAACAATTGGGTGGTCCTTATTAATTAAGGACGCCCAATTATTAAATAAAGATTTCATAACAAATTAATTTTATCTCATTATCTTGATTTGAATTTTCAATTTTTTCTTCTAAATTAATATACTCTAACATTTCATCTAATTTACCTACAAGTTCCTCATCTGATAATTCAGCTATTTTAATATTTTTCAATTTGCTTATTGTACCTTTATGCAGGGGTTTTTTTAATTTCTTTCTTATTTTCCTCTGTTCAATGGTTATTCTGCTTCTGAACTTTGTTCTAGCAAATATCTTTTCTAATCTTTCAGCAATATCTTTTTGAACCTTGTCAATTTCTGATGATGTAACCTGAATCTGCGCTATTTGAGTTAATTGATTTTGAACATAATTCCTACCAATTTCTATTATCGCATCTACATTAAAATTAAAGCTTCTTCTAATCGGTTTAATCTCTAAATTATTCCCAGATGCTATCAATTCATATATGTCGGCCTTACTAGTTTTTATCTCGTCAGTGGATATATCATAAAATAACCAATAATTTTCTTTTGCAACTTTAAAATACATAAAAAGTCCTTTAACATCTTCTGATTTTTTAATAGAATAGATAGCATCTGGAAAATTAGATACTTTACTTTGATTGTAGGTGTTGTTAAAAATAAATTCTTTATAATCCTCATAAATAGCTTCTTCCGAAGGTACTATTTCATCTCTTTCTCTTTCCAATTCATCTAATAATCCAGAATCTTCTTCATTAACTTTTAATATTCTATTATGATCCTTTTCATTAAATACTTTATCTATAAGGATTTCGTCATCTGATATTATTCTACTTTCATTCCCAATTGTTTCATTTATATATTTTATTTTTTCAGCAATTCTTTTTGTTAATTTCAAAATCGAATCTAACTTATCATCTGGAATAAAATTGTATATATATATATTATCAAAATCAGTTGTAATACGATCAATTCTACCCTCTCTTTGGATAATTCTAACAGGATTCCAGGTTAAATCGTAGTTGATTATTATATTACAGTCTTGAAGGTTTTGACCCTCCGAAAGTATATCAGTCGAAACAAGTATATCTATTTCAGGTTTATTTGGATTAAAGAATTCTGGATTTGCAACTGGAGCAAATTGAGCTACTACTTTTTCTTTTCTGTTATTTTGATTGTTCTTACTATCAATTTCATTAATGATACCAAAATTGTTATCAAGAAGATGCTTATAAACATAGCGTGCTGTATCTTTAAACTGAGTAAAAATCAGCATTTTTTGCTTCTTTTTTTTACTTTGACTTAACCTAATATGATTAATTAGGGTTTGCAGCTTAACATCTTTCTCATCATCTATATCCTTTATTAAATCTATAATATTGGACAAATTTTCTTTATCTGTTTCAAGCTGCTTTAACAATACAGGAATATCACCTTGGAAATCATCTAAATTAATCTTTTTTACGTTATCTGTTATATCAAAACTATCAGAATCTAGGTCCTCCATTACTTCCTTTTTGGTAATAAGATATCCTTGAGAAATAGATGCTAGTAGCAAATCACAATATCTGATTTGCTTATTAATTGAGTTTCTAAAAGCTTCAACTGAACTTTCAAATCTTTTTAACAATAATGTTTTTACAAGTGCCTTATTATAATATTGTTGACCTTCAGATATAGATTCTTCACTAATTATTGGCAGATGAAGATTCTCAATTATCTCTGCTATATGATTAAAAATATTCTCACCATATAAATCAGCAATACTGTAACTAATTTTCTTCAGGTGTCTGGCAGGGAATTTAATTTCCTTGTCATTTACATAGAGCTTTTTCTCTTTATTTCCATACTTCTTCCTAATAAATGTTCTACTTCTTCTAATCATAACTTCATTTAATATATTTGAGACTTCATCTTTTTTCTCTTCATAATTATTAAAGATGTCCCTCAGCTTTGCTATTCCAAATTTATTTTTAAAATCATCATCTTTTAAAAACAAAGTAAGAATATTATACAAGTCATAAATTGAGTTATTGACTGGAGTAGCTGTTAACTGAACAATATTTTTATCCATAGTGACTTTTAGTAATTCTTTATGTTTATTAGCACTCTCATTACGGAAATTATGAGCTTCATCAATTATGATTGTGTCGACATGTTCAGTTTTGCTTATAGGGATTCCATCTCTCCCAATACTTTCTTGAGTAAGCAATTCGATAGCTATTCCCAATTCACTTGCCTGTTGCTCCCACATTGCTTTTAATGATGCAGGACAAATTATTAGCATCTTCATTTCTTGTAATAAAAAATATCTTAATAATCCTCTAGCAACATATGTTTTCCCTAAACCAACACTATCTGCAATGATTACACCTTTATAATTCTCTAGGATTTGAATTGCTTTGCGAACAGCAAAAGCTTGAAACTCAGTTAAGTCATCAAGATTTAGAGACTGTATTTCTTCAAAAATTTTGTCATCTTTTAGAAATTCAAAAAGTGTTTTTAATAATATATCAAAAGGGGAGTATTCTAGCTTTTCAACTTGTATATTATTATCTATGATGTATAATAAGTCTTCATTAAAATCTTCTGCTTCTTTCCAAATTTCGTTAAACCACTTCTTTACTTCTCCAATTGCAGATGGTTGACGTAAAACAGCATTTAACTCTGTATTAATTTTAGTTGCTTCTAGATCACCTAAACCACTTTTCGAAAAGTTACTAGAACCTACTATTGCATATTGCTCTTTAATATCCCCATTATTATAGGAAACGTCAAACAAATAAGCTTTCGAATGAAACTTATCTTTAACATATATTTTAAAATTAATTTTCCCATCACGAATCAACTCAGAAAGTTCGTAAACACTCTGAATTTGCTCTTCATTTAAATAAGATATATCCTGTTCCATAGATCTAAGTATTGTACTCTTCTTTAATTCATATCCTGTTGAAATTTCATTAGCAGTAATTGAATTTGTTTCATTTCCAATTACTATATCAATCGTACATTCTGGATTTATGTTTTCTTTTATTAAATTAAAACCATTAAGGTAGAAATAACCTGTAGCTATCTCTACCTTATTAGCATATTTTATTAAATTATTAATAGTGTCCTTTAATAACGTAGTTCTATTATCAATTATTTCTGGGATTCCAGGCACTATTATCACTCCATTCCTTAATCAATAATACTTATCAGGATTCTTTGCTCTTCATTTGAAATCCCATAGATGTCAAATGCTAGCTGATCAATTTCTTTTTGAGCTTCATTAATTTCTTGTTTATTCTCTTTTTCGTTCATTAATTTAATCATTCTCTGGACAATTTCTTCCATTCGGTGGACCTGGTCCTTATTCCCCTTTTTTATTGGAAGTGCCCTAACGTCGGTAACAAGAATTTTGGGAAATAATCCTTTCTTCGCTTTAGGGGATGTCCCATAATTGTATATTGCAAATAAACTAGCATTCAATAACCCTAATAAATAAAATAACGATACTTTTCCATCCTCTTTTGGGATAATATTAATAATGCTAGGAGTATTATAGAGCTCTTCTTCAGTGTAACCTGCGTTAAGTCTACCTGTTTGTTTATCAACAATTTCCCGTACTAATATTCTTGGCCCAGTAAAGAATCTGGGTTCTCGAGGAGCAGCTAACCATTTACCATAACTTATCCAATTCTTACCGTTCCACTCAACTAAATAGCTTTTGACATCCTCTCCTTTTAACTCAGGTTTATATGTTTCATCTTTCTGATGGTCGGAATGCCAAATCCTATTTTTAATTGTTTCTTGTGAATGACCTCTATATTTATCATAGGGAATTAAGCCTTGACTTACTTCGAAATCCTCGTTTAGAGCCCTTCCTTTTGAAACTAATTTTTCTATAAGATTCTCTTGTTCTTCAGAAAAACGCATCATAAACAGCCACTTTTTATCATTCTTTTGTAGATCTTTAACATTCTTTTTGTTTTTATAATAAAATTTTTCATTATCTGCATCAAAATTAAAATAATCAACATTGTAGCTCTTATTTATGGCATTTATACCGTATTTAATCACCGTTCTCACTTGTGCCTTTTTAAACACATTAACTTCAGTTAAGTCATATATTCCATCCAAAGTAGAAAAGGTAATAATCTCTTCTCTAAAACCTTTGGCATAAACATTGAATAAAAAGGTATTAGTTGTAATATAACTAATAATTCCATTTGGTTTTAGTAATTCTAATCCCCTTAAGTAAAAATATTGGGATGACTCATAATCAGCTACATTTGGATACTTTTTCTTTAGAAAAGTTTTTTCATAACTATCGAATTCAGCCCCATAGGGTGGATTGCCAATAATTATGTCAAATCCTTGCTTTTCAAACACCTCCGGGAAATTTAGCCTCCACGAAAATAGATCCCTATTATTTAAACGCTCCGACACATCTCCAAAATTATCAATAATTGAATTTATTAGATCACTTTCTAACCTTTTTATTTCCTGCTCAATTTCTTTCTTTTCAACTGAAGCATGAAAGAAAATATTTTTTTTATTTATAAACTCGTCTATTATTGTGTGTAGTTTACTTTTTTCCTCAAATAGAGAGGCTTGTCCATAACCTAGTTTGTCAAATTCTACATCTAGATCAACTCCATCAGTTGAAGAAAATAAGCTGTTTCCTTGTATAATTTTATACGCTAGATTTGGTAATGGTTTAACCTCATCAATTGACTTAGCATTATATTCAACGGCCAGTGATAACCAGAGTCGTAATCTAGCTATATCAATTGCACCTTCTTCTCTATCAACACCATATAAATTTTCTTTAATAATTTCTCTTTTAGTTTCGGAGATATTTATCCTGGATCCATAAGAATAAAACGAAATTTTACGTAATATTTCTACTAAGATATGAAGCATCCCTAAGATAAAAGCGCCAGACCCAACTGCTGGATCACAAATTTTCAATTGATTTAATTCCAATAACACCTTTGATGCTTCATTTCCTGTTAGTTTATAAACAGAACAATCCCTTGTTTCAGTTCTATGATTGTCTATTATAATTTTCTTTTGTTTTGAATATAAATTCTCATCCTCAACGTGAAGAATTAGATACTTCACTTTTTTGTAAACAGACTTTTCTAATTTATCACTTAGATGTTTTATTATTACATTTTTACACATTTCATTGATTATATTACGAGGAGTATAAAAACTTCCTGTACTGGATCGTTCTTCCTCAATTATCATGTTTTCAAAGATTCTCCCCAGTAGCTCAGGGTCTACTGCAATATCTGTGTCATATCCCAAATCTTCTCTTACTGTAAAGTTATATTTATTTAAAAGATTATCGAAAAGATTTTGAAAAACACTATTATTAATTTGGATCCTGTTATCTATCTCATAATTTGAATTTTCCTCAAATAAACCTCCATTCAGATAAGGAATTCCGTGAAAATTCTCCACTATTTCTATATCATCCAGAACAGGCTCATAATTTTCATATAACCTTCTCGCTTTTTCACTTCTAGTATTTTCATCTAACAAGTTAACATCAGATGGGGTGTTTAGACATTCAAAAAACAATGGCTTTAAGATATCTTCATAATAATTCTTATCTTTTAACAAACAATAATGAAATCTATCGTACAAATAATTTTTAACACCATTTAGCCACCCTTTTTGCTGAACAAAGTATAAAAAAATTAACCTACTAACAACAAGCAATGCATAATTTTTTTTATCTCTTTTTGTTTCTAACCCTTGAATATGCTCTGAAAAGTTTTCAATTTGAACCTTAAATTCTTCAAAGAATCTATCTGTTACCCGTTCAATATCAAATGCATCTTTATGTATTTTTGCAATATCAAGATCATCGATTATATCTTTTCCGGTCAACCTTATTTCAGATAAAATTCTAATATCTGTTGCAGTTAACCTGTTTTTTTCTATCCTTAATCGTCTTATTTTAATTTTCCCATCGTTATCTCTATGATAATGTAAGAAAACAGTATTATTGTAATTAATGTCAGTAAAAATCAATAAATTATAATCAAATGGATTTCGTCTGTATAGTCGATGGGCTATTGTATTCATTCGCTCCGTTTTTAACTCATCTATCTCAAAAAGCCAAATATTAAAATCATCAGTGTTACTAAGCATGTGTACATTTAATAACCAGTCATATGTAAAATCGAGTTTTGTTTTGTCAAAATTGAAGAGTGAGTTATCTTCATAACCAATATTAATAAAATATTTTGTAATACTTTCCTTACTTTGTAAGTTGATCATCATCTATTTCTACCCCCAAAGACCTTAATAATATAAATATACCATAACTATTATTTACCTTATCACTTAACGTAAACATGAGTGGAGAGTTTCTCCTATACAAAAATAAGATTCAGATTCTACACACCCTCAAAAACCATATCTTTTGTTTCCAAAGTATTTATCTCATTAATTCTTAACCCACATTTAAGCATAGTTAGCAACGCACAGTAGTCTCTAAATCCTGGAAAACTTTCCTTATTAATCTGTGAAAAAAGCTGCCTAACTTGTTTATCAGTAAATGTTTTTACTTTACTTTCATCCGTCTTTAATTTTCTTATATGTTTAGCAGGATTTTCCCCTTGAAGTAACAACTTTTCTGCATCTAATCGATTGAACATTGCTTTCATAGCTGTTAGTCGTATATTTACTGTTACTGGTGATAATGCCCTTTTGTACAATAAAGTATTGATATACTCTCTAAAGTCATTTACATCAACCTGTGTTATTACCTTTTTTCAATAATGGTAAAAAACTCGTTCCAAAATTTTATGTAATCTGTTATTGTTCTTTCACGGTACCCCTCTGATCTGTATATATTAATTAATCTTTTTAACGCTTCCTCAATTGTAACTTTCTCTGAATAATACAGAAAATCACTCTTTAGATCACGTCTTTTATTAATTCTTTTATTTTGCCTTTTTCTAGTAACGTTGTTTCACTCCTTTTACTAAAAATAACGGTTTGTTTATCTTCAAAGGAATTCGTAGACCACCTCCACTATATTTTATTACCAAATTGACTTCCGCAATATTCAACGTCAGTAAACCTTTTTTATTCGTTACCTTCGCTATTCTTCCGCTACAAATCCGTTTGTCTAGCCTTGAATAAACTTGTCAATCATAGCGTTAAGAGGTGATTTTATGGGCGGATGGATTGAGATTATTGTCTTTGTTTTTCTAACGATAGTACTTCCGTTTATTTTTCTATATTTGCAATCTAAGCGGCCAAAGCCCAGGCAAATAGATTACATCAACTTTCAACGAAATAAATGCCAGAGCCCAATAGAACGCCGTCTATTCAACGCTCTTACTTATCGAGGTTTTAACGTAAGAACACAAGAACGATGCGGACCGTATTGGATAGACCTAGCGCTACCAACATATAGAATTGCGATTGAATGCGATGGAAAAGCGTATCACTCCATGCCTGAACAGAAGAAACACGATAAAAAGAAGGATAAGTATTTACGTAGAAATGGTTGGAGTGTTTTACGTTTTACTGGAAGCGATATTAACGGAAATATGCCAAAGGTTTTGCGTAGAATTGAGAAGAAAGTGAGGGAACGAAGTTGAATTAAATCGAACGTAAGGCCCAAATAGTGGCGTTAAAGGATAAATTACTGAGGGTAACAGCTGGATTAGCGAATGATAGCCAGTATACGAAAGAGATGGCGGTCGAGGGATTGATCCAAGTAATTAACGAACTGGATGATATGGATGTGAAACTCAACTCGTAAAATACTCCGAAAATCCCCTTTTTAACGAAAATATCATTATAATTCTAATAATATCTACATATTTTGCAATATTGAGTATTTGACAAAGTGAGAAACAGTTGACTCCGAAACTATATATAGTGTTATTCACCAAAAAGTAAACACTATATATTGAATTGTGGATTACCATATGATAAATTTATCTCAGATGAATAGACGACCAAGCCTACGAGATGAGAGGTGAGGTTGATGGGGAAAGAACTTACTAATGCGCTGATGGTACTTTTTACATTTGGGATCTTTTTAATAGCATTATTAACTTTAGTTATTAGTATTACAAAATAAAAAAAACAACCTTGTGGAGAGGCTGTTTTTCGCTGGTCTTTTATTTATCTAAAACCAAATCTTTTTTGAGCATCTTTAACGGTGCTCTTTTTTTTGTTAATTATAAATTACTATAGTATTACATGTAAAGCAACCGGATAAACTTACCTTTTTGTGAATTATTTTCAGATCGGAATCTCAAAAGAGATTTTAGAAGGGTTTAAAGTGCGCAAACTAGACAAAAAGGTGTTATTTTAATCCAACAAAATTCGGAAGACGCAAGAACCCCGCCTTAGTCCAGTTCCGAAAAACATTACAAAGCGAGTGGCGCTATAGTTGTAACGAATCAATATTTTACGCAAGCTGCTGTTAATCTGGCGAAATCTAACGGCGTGAGACTTATTGATCGGGAGTCATTGACGGAGATGATTCGATAACATTTTACAATATTTACAAATTATTAACGAGGACTTTCGAACTACCTTCCGAATATCTTACATGATAAAATTTTCAACTCGGAAGGATGATCGAAATGAAGGAAACGTTCATTCAAGGTAAAGTGGAGATCACCGTATTTAATATGGGAGATTACTATTATGCTCACGCGTCCATTCACGATGTAGTTTTATCTGTAGGAAGAGGAGCCACAAAAGACGAGGTTATTTCGGATGCTGTTAAAGGAGCCCACGCATTTAACGCGTAGGGCTTTTTCGTTTACAGTAACGCTGATATTTCTCGATATTTCTTTTCGTCACATTTAATGTGTATTGCGTAAGGTTCCGAAGCCTCTTCGTCTTTCTATATACGTAAATGAACGCCTTAGAATTATCCCTTCGTCTACCTCCGACTGCTGCGCCAGCAATTCCGCCAAGTGGTCCGGCTACTAACGTCCCAACGATCGCCCCTCCCGCAGCTTTACCGCCACTTCGTCTTGCCGACTCTTCCCATTCGATACCATCTAGTATATATTCGAATTTAGATCCGAAAGGTACTTCGATTCTTACTTCGCCTCGCTCTTCTCCTTGAATAATCGTTGCTACTTGAATGCCTGTCGGAAGTTGCTTTTCGTTTAGGATATGTCCTCCGGAAAGTATGTCGATTGGTATCCGTTTCTTCATCGCATCTTTAAAAAACCCTTTAATTCCCATATATTAATCCCCCTATTTCTAATTTCCCCAAGCCGAAAAAACACTCAGAAAACTTGCGATAATTACCCACGCTAATAGAAAAAGCAGCAATGTTGGATGTACCTTTAGGCTAAGAAACCACTCTATAAAGCCCGCCCATAAACTATTTGATGTAGTTTTACTGGGTATCGGATCTTCCTTAATCTCTGGGATAACTTTATTTTTTTGTATCTCAATGTATTTTCTCTTAATTTGGTAATTTTGAAATTCTTCAATATGCTCTTTAATAAGCTCTATTAATAATTTAATTTCATTACCCATAAAATCTGAAGCACTATACTCATAAAATACAAAAGGAGTTTTCTTTTTCTTCTCCTCACTAATATTAATTTTCGTTATCAGATATCTATTGTTC
>DASQMK010000090.1:0-14012 GCA_035645575.1 Metabacillus sp. | reverse complement strand
ATTGAAGCAGTTAAAAATATGACTGTTTTAGAATTAAACGACTTAGTTAAAGCAATCGAAGAAGAGTTTGGTGTAACTGCTGCTGCTCCTGTAGCTGTTGCTGCTGCTGGTGGCGAAGCTGCTGCAGAACAAACTGAATTTGACGTAGTACTTGCAAGTGCTGGCGGACAAAAAATTAAAGTTATCAAAGTTGTACGTGAAGCTACTGGCTTAGGCTTAAAAGAAGCTAAAGAATTAGTAGACAATGCTCCAAAACCACTTAAAGAAGGCGTTTCTAAAGAAGAAGCTGAAGAATTAAAAGCTAAACTTGAAGAAGTTGGAGCTTCTGTAGAAGTTAAGTAATTCATATAAACATATAAAAAGCTCGCCATCAAAGGCGAGCTTTTTATATATCAAAAATCTGTTGTATAAAACGATGTTATTATGTAAATCCTATACTTTTGAGAGAGGAGGAACTAGCATGAGTGATCATTATTATTCGGAAAAACCTACTGTGCAAAGTGAACGAAAGACTTGGTCGTTTACGTTAAAAGGTCACCTCTTTACATTTCAAAGTGACCGTGGGGTGTTCTCTAAAAATGAAGTAGATTTTGGTTCCCGTCTTTTAATAGAATCATTTGATCTTCCTGAAATTGAAGGAAATATTTTAGATGTTGGATGTGGATACGGCCCAATTGGTCTTGCAATTGCAAAACATTTTAACAGACATGTAGATATGATTGATATTAATGAGCGTGCAGTAGAATTAGCTAAAGATAATGCTGAATTAAATAAGATTGAAGACGTTTCGATTTTTCAAAGTAATCTATTTGAAAATGTACAAGATCTCCAAAGGTATGCTGCGATATTGACAAACCCGCCTATACGTGCTGGAAAAAAGGTTGTGCATCAGATTTTTGAGAAAAGTTTTGATCATTTATCTGATAAAGGGGAGTTATGGGTTGTGATCCAAAAGAAGCAAGGAGCTCCCTCAGCTGTAGACAAGTTGAATGAAATGTTTTCGGAAGTAGATATAGTAGACAAGAAAAAAGGCTATTATATCATTAAAGCTAAAAAATGTTGACTCTAAATTTCTGTTGTGGTAGTATTATAAAATGCCAATATATAATTTCCATAACTATCTATTTTTTGAGGAAAATGATGTATAAAGGATAGTTTTTTGGAGATACTTATAAAATCAAAAGTACGTTTTAAATTGTGGTTTTCTTACTAGAAACCCTTTTTATTTTTTGTTTTTTCCTTGCGTCTGTACTAGAATTTCCTATGTTTTTATTTCAGATTTTTTATTGGTAGTATATTAAGATATTATGTGTAAAGAGAATGATCATATGTGAGTTCTCTTATTCGTCTGTCTAAAAAAAAGGTATACATAATGGTACGACGCAAAACCTATTACGCTTGATTTGAGGGGTGAATGAGTTGACAGGTCAACTAGTTCAGTATGGACGACACCGCCAACGTAGAAGTTATGCACGCATTAGTGAAGTGTTAGAATTACCAAATCTTATTGAGATTCAAACCTCTTCCTATCAGTGGTTTCTTGATGAGGGCTTAAGAGAAATGTTTCAAGATATTTCTCCTATTGAGGATTTCACTGGTAACCTCTCGCTAGAGTTTATTGATTATAGCTTGGGAGATCCTAAGTATCCTGTAGAGGAATCAAAAGAGCGCGATGTTACCTATTCTGCGCCATTACGTGTGAAGGTGCGTTTGATTAACAAGGAAACTGGTGAAGTAAAAGATCAGGATGTCTTTATGGGAGATTTCCCTCTCATGACAGAAACAGGAACATTTGTGATTAATGGAGCAGAGCGCGTTATCGTGTCTCAGTTAGTCCGTTCACCAAGTGTTTATTACAGTGGTAAAGTTGATAAAAATGGTAAAAAGGGCTTTACTGCAACTGTTATCCCAAACCGTGGAGCTTGGTTAGAATATGAAACAGATGCAAAAGATGTTGTTTATGTACGTATTGATCGTACGCGTAAATTACCAGTAACTGTTCTTTTACGTGCTCTTGGGTTTGGCTCTGATCAAGAAATCATCGATTTACTAGGTGAAAATGAGTACTTACGTAATACTCTTGATAAAGATAATACGGAAAGTACGGAGAAGGCATTGCTTGAAATCTATGAGCGCCTTCGTCCTGGTGAGCCGCCAACTGTGGATAATGCCAAGAGTTTATTAGATTCAAGATTTTTTGATCCAAAGCGCTATGATCTAGCGAATGTTGGTCGTTATAAAATTAATAAAAAGCTTCATATTAAGAATCGCCTTTTCAACCAAAGGTTAGCTGAAACACTAGTGGATCCTGAAACAGGTGAAATTATTGCAGAAAAAGGCGCGATGATTGATAGAAGAACACTCGATCGTATTCTTCCAAACCTAGAAAATGGTGTAGGATTTAAGAAAGAACAACCATCAGGCGGGGTTATTGATGAAGAGGTAACGATCCAATCTATCAAGATCTATGCACCTAATGACCCGGATGGTGAAAAGGTCATTAATGTACTAGGTAATGCATACGTAGAAGAGGCTGTTAAAAATATCACAGTTGCTGATATTTTAGCTTCAATTAGTTACTTCTTTAACCTATTACATGGTGTAGGTGATACGGATGATATCGATCACCTAGGAAATCGTCGATTA
The DNA here is from genome assembly GCA_035645575.1 of Metabacillus sp. GTDB lineage: Bacteria > Bacillota > Bacilli > Bacillales > Bacillaceae > Metabacillus. The sequence continues at coordinate 11,366 of DASQMK010000090.1, read as the reverse complement.
CGTTCTGTTGGGGAGCTTTTACAAAACCAATTTAGAATTGGTTTATCAAGAATGGAACGTGTTGTTCGTGAAAGAATGTCTATCCAAGACACAAATACGATTACGCCGCAACAATTAATTAATATTCGCCCAGTTATCGCGTCTATTAAAGAATTCTTTGGTAGCTCTCAATTATCTCAGTTCATGGATCAAACAAATCCTTTAGCAGAGTTAACTCATAAACGTCGTTTATCAGCACTTGGACCGGGTGGTTTAACTCGTGAGCGCGCAGGATTCGAAGTTCGTGACGTTCACTATTCTCACTATGGTCGTATGTGTCCGATTGAGACTCCAGAGGGTCCGAATATTGGGTTAATCAACTCACTTTCTTCATATGCAAAAGTTAACCGTTTTGGATTCATTGAAACTCCTTACCGTAGAGTTGACCCTGAAACTGGAAAGGTAACGTCTAGAATCGATTATCTAACTGCTGATGAAGAGGATAACTATGTTGTTGCCCAAGCGAACGCAAGATTAGCAGATGATGGATCATTTATTGATGATGATATTGTTGCTCGTTTCCGTGGCGAAAATACAGTTGTCAATAAAGATCGAATTGATTACATGGATGTATCACCAAAACAAGTTGTTTCTGCTGCGACTGCATGTATCCCGTTCTTAGAAAACGATGACTCAAACCGTGCGTTAATGGGAGCGAACATGCAACGTCAAGCAGTTCCACTAATGAATCCTGAAGCTCCAATCGTTGGAACAGGTATGGAATATGTTTCTGGTAAAGACTCAGGAGCAGCTGTTATCTGTAAATACCCTGGTGTTGTTGAGCGTGTGGAAGCGAAAAACGTATGGGTTCGTCGTTATGAAGAAGTGGATGGTCAAAAAGTAAAAGGTAATTTAGATAAATATAGCTTATTGAAGTTTGTTCGTTCTAACCAAGGAACTTGTTACAACCAACGCCCGATTGTTAGTGAAGGTGATGAAGTTGTAAAAGGTGAAATCCTTGCGGACGGTCCATCTATGGAAAAAGGTGAACTTGCATTAGGAAGAAACGTAATGGTTGCCTTCATGACATGGGATGGTTATAACTACGAGGATGCTATCATCATGAGTGAAAGACTTGTAAAAGATGATGTATACACTTCTATACACATTGAAGAGTATGAGTCAGAATCTCGAGATACAAAATTAGGACCTGAAGAAATTACACGCGATATCCCGAACGTTGGGGAGGATGCGCTAAGAAACTTAGATGAGCGTGGGATTATTCGTATTGGTGCAGAAGTAAAAGACGGAGATCTACTAGTAGGTAAGGTTACTCCTAAAGGTGTAACTGAGCTGACAGCAGAGGAAAGACTTTTACATGCAATCTTCGGAGAAAAGGCTCGAGAAGTACGTGATACATCGTTACGCGTACCACATGGTGGAGAGGGAATCATCTTAGATGTTAAAGTCTTTAACCGTGAAGATGGTGACGAATTACCACCAGGTGTTAACCAATTAGTCCGTGTATATATCGTCCAAAAGCGTAAAATCTCAGAAGGAGATAAGATGGCGGGACGACATGGTAACAAAGGGGTTATCTCAAGAATTCTTCCTGAAGAAGATATGCCATATTTACCAGACGGAACACCAGTGGATATCATGTTAAATCCATTAGGGGTACCTTCTCGTATGAATATCGGTCAGGTGTTAGAGTTGCATTTAGGTATGGCTGCTCGTCGATTAGGTATTCATGTTGCATCACCTGTATTTGATGGTGCTCGTGAAGAAGATGTATGGTCAACATTAGAAGAGGCTGGTATGGCACGAGATGCTAAAACAGTCCTTTATGATGGTCGTACAGGTGAGCCATTTGATAATCGTGTATCTGTAGGAATTATGTACATGATCAAACTTGCTCACATGGTTGACGATAAATTACATGCTCGTTCAACTGGACCATATTCATTAGTTACACAGCAACCATTAGGTGGTAAAGCACAGTTCGGTGGTCAACGTTTCGGTGAAATGGAGGTTTGGGCACTTGAAGCATATGGTGCTGCATACACATTACAAGAGATCTTGACTGTGAAATCGGATGATGTTGTTGGTCGTGTGAAAACATATGAAGCTATCGTAAAAGGTGAAAATGTACCGGAACCAGGTGTTCCAGAATCATTCAAAGTTTTAATAAAAGAACTTCAAAGTTTAGGTATGGATGTTAAAATGCTCTCAAGTGATGAGCAGGAAATTGAAATGAGAGACCTTGATGATGATGACGATACACAACAAGCTGAAGGTCTTTCTGTCAATGAGCAAGTAGAACCTGAGCCAGAAGTTGAAGAATTAGAAAAAGATACTGTAGCGAAAGAATAGTTTTTTGAAATTACCTAACATGGTGAAAATGAATGAACGGAGAGGTAATCATCCACTCCGTTCATAAAATTTCACTCTAGGTACATACGTTTTTTCGTTTATCCCACTCTGAACGGGCAGTAAGACACCCCCACCTCAAGCTTCTGAGTTTACAAAGAAGGTAGGTGGGGGATAACTGCCCGTTAAGGTTCGATTGGTTTAACTAACCATCAGTGGTGGATGAAGAAAAACCTCACTGATGGAAAGTTTCACTTTATCATAGCATTCTAAAATTCAATAAATAGCACTTAAATTAGGGTATAACCTGAAGACGAAAAGGGAGGTAGGCCCCTTGATAGATGTAAATAATTTTGAATATATGAGCATCGGCTTGGCTTCACCTGACAAGATTCGTTCTTGGTCCTTTGGTGAAGTTAAGAAACCAGAAACAATCAATTACCGTACATTGAAGCCTGAGAAAGATGGTCTGTTTTGTGAACGTATTTTTGGACCAACAAAAGATTGGGAATGTCATTGCGGTAAATACAAAAGAGTTCGTTACAAAGGTGTAGTTTGTGATCGCTGTGGAGTAGAAGTAACTCGTGCGAAAGTTCGTCGTGAAAGAATGGGACACATTGAGCTAGCAGCTCCTGTATCTCATATTTGGTACTTTAAAGGAATTCCTAGCCGTATGGGATTAGTGTTAGATATGTCTCCGCGCGCTCTAGAGGAAGTCATTTATTTTGCTTCTTACGTTACAACTGAAACAGGAGATACTCCATTAGAGAAGAAACAACTCCTATCTGAAAAAGAATATAGAGCTTACCGTGAGAAATACGGTAATACTTTCCAAGCATCAATGGGTGCTGAAGCTATAAAAAAACTTTTATCAGATATCGATCTTGATAAAGAAGTTGATGCGTTAAAAGAAGAATTAAAAACAGCTCAAGGACAGCGTAGAACACGTGCAATTAAGCGATTAGAAGTACTTGAGGCTTTCCGTAACTCAGGAAATGATCCATCATGGATGATCCTTGATGTGCTACCTGTTATTCCGCCTGAATTACGTCCAATGGTACAACTTGATGGTGGGCGTTTTGCAACTTCTGATTTAAACGATTTATACAGACGTGTTATTAACCGTAATAACCGTTTAAAACGTTTATTAGATCTTGGAGCTCCTAGCATTATTGTTCAGAATGAAAAGCGTATGCTACAGGAAGCAGTAGATGCTCTTATTGATAATGGTCGTCGTGGTCGTCCTGTAACAGGGCCAGGAAATCGTCCATTAAAATCACTGTCCCATATGCTTAAAGGGAAACAAGGGCGTTTCCGTCAAAACCTATTAGGTAAACGTGTCGACTATTCAGGGCGTTCTGTTATCGTTGTAGGTCCAAACCTAAAAATGTACCAATGTGGACTGCCAAAAGAGATGGCTCTTGAGTTATTTAAGCCATTTGTTATGAAAGAACTCGTTGAAAAAGGATTAGCACATAACATAAAAAGTGCTAAACGAAAAATCGAGAGAGTTCACCCAGAAGTATGGGATGTATTGGAATCTGTTATTAAAGAACATCCAGTATTGCTTAACCGCGCCCCTACTTTGCATAGATTAGGAATTCAAGCATTTGAACCAACACTTGTAGAAGGTCGTGCTATCCGCCTTCACCCTCTTGTATGTACTGCTTATAACGCAGACTTTGATGGTGACCAAATGGCTGTTCACGTACCTCTTTCTGCCGAAGCTCAAGCTGAAGCACGTATTTTAATGCTTGCTGCACAAAACATCCTTAATCCTAAGGATGGAAAACCGGTTGTTACACCTTCACAGGATATGGTACTAGGTAACTATTATTTAACACTTGAGCGTGCAGGTGCGATCGGTGAAGGTATGATCTTTAAAGATACAGATGAAGCATTGCTTGCTTATCAGAACGGTTATGTACACTTACATACACGCGTAGCTGTTCATGCATCTTCATTAAACAAGCAAACATTTACAGAAGAACAAAATAAAATGCTTCTTGTTACAACAGTTGGTAAGTTAATTTTTAACGAAATTTTACCTGAATCATTCCCTTACATGAATGAGCCAACTAAAGAAAACATTGAGGAGAAAACTCCTGAAAAGTATTTTATCGATCCGACTGTTAATGTAAAGGAACATATTTCAACTCTAGAAGAAATTGCTCCATTTAAAAAGGGTATTCTAGGAAAAATTATTGCCGAAATCTTTAAGAAGTTCCATATAACCGAGACTTCAAAAATGCTTGATCGCATGAAGAATCTTGGATTTAGGTATTCAACAAAAGCAGGTATTACCGTTGGTGTATCTGATATCATCGTTTTAAAAGAAAAGCAAGAAATCATTAGTGAAGCACAGACCAAAGTAGACAATGTGTTGAAGCAGTTCCGAAGAGGTTTAATTACCGAAGACGAGCGCTATGAACGTGTTATCTCTATTTGGAGTGCAGCTAAGGATACAATTCAAGGAAAGCTAATGGCATCCCTTGATAAACGTAACCCAATCTTTATGATGAGTGACTCAGGTGCCCGTGGTAATGCATCTAACTTTACGCAGCTTGCTGGTATGCGTGGTCTTATGGCCAACCCGGCTGGACGTATTATTGAGTTACCGATCAAATCTAGTTTCCGTGAAGGATTAACGGTATTAGAGTACTTCATCTCTACACACGGTGCCCGTAAAGGTCTTGCGGATACTGCGCTTAAGACAGCTGACTCAGGTTATCTAACTCGTCGACTAGTTGATGTTGCACAGGATGTTATTATTCGTGATGATGATTGTGGTACAGATCGTGGTATATTAGCAGAGGCAATCAGAGAAGGCACAGAAATTATCGAAAAGCTTGATGAACGTCTAATCGGACGTTATTGCCGTAAGGCTGTTAAGCATCCTGAAACTGGTGCTGTAATTGTAGACGAAAATGAATTAATAACAGAAGATATTGCTGTTGAAATTATCAACGCAGGTATTGATAAGGTTTGGATTCGCTCTGCATTTACATGTAACACTAGACATGGTGTATGTAAAAAATGTTACGGTAGAAACCTTGCAACTGGTAGTGAAGTAGAAGTTGGGGAAGCAGTTGGTATTATCGCTGCACAATCTATCGGTGAACCAGGTACACAGTTAACAATGCGTACATTCCATACTGGTGGGGTTGCCGGAGATGATATCACTCAAGGTTTACCACGTATCCAGGAGCTATTTGAAGCAAGAAATCCTAAAGGTCAAGCGATCATTTCTGAAATTAATGGTGTTGTAGCTGAAATCAATGAGGTTCGTGATAAACAGCAAGAAATTGTCATTCAAGGTGAAGTAGAATCTCGTTCTTATACAGCTCCGTATAATGCAAGACTAAAAGTTACTCAAGGCGACAAGATTGAGAGTGGTCAAGTCTTAACAGAAGGTTCAATTGATCCTAAAGAACTATTAAAAGTGAAGGATCTTCAAGCTGTTCAACAATATCTATTACGTGAAGTTCAAAAAGTATACCGTATGCAAGGGGTAGAAATTGGCGATAAACACGTAGAGGTTATGGTACGTCAAATGCTTCGAAAAGTCCGAGTTATGGACGCAGGTGATACAGATGTATTACCAGGTACATTACTAGATGTTCATCAATTTACTGATGCAAATAAACAAGTTCTATTGGATGGAAAACGACCTGCAACAGGACGCCCGGTGTTACTTGGTATTACAAAAGCATCACTAGAAACAGATTCCTTCTTATCTGCAGCATCATTCCAAGAAACAACACGTGTTCTTACAGATGCAGCAATTAAAGGAAAACGTGATGAATTACTTGGACTAAAAGAAAATGTTATCATTGGTAAACTTGTTCCTGCAGGAACTGGTATGCCAAGATATCGTCAGGCAGAGCCAATTGCGAAGGTGGAACAAACTGAGGAAGTTGTTTCTGTAGATTAATATAACTAATATAGCTCACGTGGGGGGGTACCCTCAGTGAGCTATACTAAATAAATGATTAGACGAAGCATGCAGAAAAAGGTAAATAAAGTTTTTTTATGCGTGTTGACATCTATCATCTTCAATGTTACTATATTCAAGGTGCTCAATCTTAAACCTGTTGCTTTGGAGGATATTTGATTATGTCTTATGATAAAGTATCACAGGCAAACGAAATCATTGTTGGTACTAAGCAATCAGTTAAAGCTCTCTTAAACAATAATGTTAAGGAAGTAGTAATTGCTGAAGACGCTGATGAACGAGTTGTTCAAAAGGTTGTTCAAACAGCAGAGCAACAGCAAGTACCCTTAATTAAAGTTGAATCTATGAAAAAGCTTGGGAAAGCTTGTGGAATAGAAGTAGGAGCTGCGGCTGTAGCTATAATCCGGTGAAAAAGATGTTTTTGCAAGATTATTTTTGCAGAAACTTTGTTTTTGCCTAAATATGAACCACCTGGATGTGTGGTATTAAGTTATGAAGGGAGGAAAACGATAATGCCTACTATTAATCAATTAGTGCGTAAAGGTCGCGTAAGCAAAATAGAGAAATCTAAATCACCTGCATTAAATAAAGGTTACAACAGCTTCAAAAAAGAGCAAACAAACGTATCTTCACCTCAAAAACGTGGTGTATGTACTCGTGTTGGTACGATGACGCCAAAGAAACCAAACTCAGCGCTTCGTAAATATGCTCGTGTTCGTTTAACAAACGGAATTGAAGTTACAGCATACATTCCTGGTATTGGCCACAACCTACAAGAGCACAGTGTTGTTCTTATCCGTGGTGGACGTGTAAAAGACTTACCAGGGGTACGTTACCACATCGTTCGTGGTGCGTTAGATACTGCTGGTGTTGATGGTCGTATGCAAGGCCGTTCAAAATACGGTACAAAACGTCCTAAAGCAGCAAAGAAATAATCAATAAGAAATATGAAAATATAAACTTAAAATGAAGGGAGGACATAACATGCCACGTAAAGGTCCTGTAGCAAAAAGAGATGTATTGCCAGATCCTATTTACAATTCAAAGCTTGTTACTCGTTTAGTAAACAGAATTATGATCGACGGAAAAAGAGGTAAAGCACAATCTGTACTTTACAATGCATTCGATCTAATTAAAGAACGTACTGGTAATGAGCCTATGGAAGTGTTTGAACAAGCACTTAAAAATATCATGCCAGTTCTTGAAGTTAAAGCTCGCCGTGTAGGTGGTGCAAACTACCAAGTACCAGTAGAAGTTCGTCCAGACCGTCGTACTACGCTTGGTCTTCGTTGGTTAGTGAATTACGCACGTCTTCGTGGAGAAAAAACGATGGAAGAGCGTTTAGCTAACGAAATCCTTGACGCTGCTAACAACACTGGTGCAGCAGTTAAGAAACGTGAAGATACTCACAAAATGGCTGAAGCAAATAAAGCATTTGCTCACTATCGTTGGTAATCAATATACTCTAAATACACTAAAATTCCTATAAGGAAGGAGAAATTACCCAATGGCAAGAGAGTTCTCCTTAGCAAATACTCGTAATATTGGGATCATGGCTCACATTGATGCTGGTAAAACAACAACAACTGAGCGTGTTCTTTATTACACTGGTCGTATTCATAAAATTGGTGAAACTCATGAAGGTGCATCTCAGATGGACTGGATGGAGCAAGAACAAGAACGTGGAATTACGATTACATCTGCTGCGACAACTGCACAGTGGAAAGGCCACCGTGTAAACATCATCGATACTCCAGGACACGTAGACTTCACAGTTGAGGTTGAACGTTCACTTCGTGTACTTGATGGTGCAGTAGCAGTTCTTGATGCTCAATCAGGTGTTGAACCTCAAACAGAAACAGTTTGGCGTCAAGCTACAACTTATGGAGTACCACGTGTTGTGTTCGTTAATAAAATGGACAAAATCGGTGCGGACTTCCTATACTCTGTTAAAACTTTGCATGAACGCCTTCAAGCGAATGCTCACCCAATCCAATTACCAATTGGAGCGGAGGATCAATTCGAAGGAATCATTGACTTAGTTGAAATGACTGCTACGTTCTATGGTAATGATTTAGGTACTGACATTGAAGTTAGAGACATTCCTGAAGAATTCCAAGACCAAGCAAACGAATACCGCGAAAGCTTAGTTGAAGCAGTAGCTGAACTTGATGAAGATCTAATGGAAAGATACCTTGGTGGTGAAGAAATCACAAACGAAGAGCTTAAAGCAGCGATTCGTAAAGGTACTGTTAACGTTGAATTTTATCCAGTAATCTGTGGATCTGCTTTCAAAAACAAAGGTGTTCAAAAAATGCTAGATGCTGTAATCGATTATCTTCCATCTCCATTAGACGTACCAGCAATCAAAGGTACTGTTCCTGACACAGATGAAGAAGTTACTCGTGAATCTAGCGATGAGGGTCCATTTGCTGCATTAGCATTTAAAGTAATGACAGACCCTTACGTTGGTAAACTTACATTCTTCCGTGTATACTCTGGTACATTAAGTTCTGGATCATATATCCAAAACTCTACTAAAGGTAAACGTGAGCGTGTAGGTCGTATCCTTCAAATGCACGCGAACAGCCGTGAAGAAATCTCTGAAGTATACGCTGGAGATATCGCAGCAGCTGTAGGTTTGAAAGATACCACTACTGGTGATACTCTATGTGACGACAAAAACCTTGTTATCCTAGAGTCAATGGAATTCCCAGAGCCAGTTATCCAACTTTCTGTTGAACCAAAATCTAAAGCAGACCAAGATAAAATGACAACTGCTTTACAAAAGCTTCAAGAGGAAGATCCAACATTCAGAGCTCATACTGATCAAGAAACTGGTCAAACGATCATTGCTGGTATGGGTGAGCTTCACTTAGATATTCTTGTTGATCGTATGAAACGTGAATTCAAAGTAGAAGCTAATGTAGGTGCTCCACAGGTTGCATATCGTGAAACATTCCGCCAGGGTGCAAAAGTTGAAGGTAAATTCGCTCGTCAATCTGGTGGTCGTGGACAATTCGGACACGTGTGGATCGAGTTCGAACCAAATGAAGAAGGTAAAGGTTTTGAGTTTGAAAACAAAATCGTTGGTGGTGTTGTACCACGTGAATATGTACCTGCTGTTCAAGCTGGTCTTGAAGATGCAATGCAAAACGGTGTATTAGCTGGATATCCATTAGTTGATGTTAAAGCTGCATTAGTTGACGGATCTTACCATGATGTTGACTCAAGTGAAATGGCGTTTAAAGTTGCTGCTTCATTAGCACTTAAAAACGCTGTATCAAAATGTAACCCAGTAATTCTAGAGCCTGTTATGAAAGTAGAAGTAGTAGTGCCAGAAGAATATATGGGTGACATCATGGGCCAAGTAACAGCACGTCGTGGACGCGTTGAAGGTATGGAAGCTCGTGGTAATGCACAAGTTGTTCGTGCAATGATTCCACTTTCTGAAATGTTTGGTTATGCTACTGCATTACGTTCTAGTACTCAAGGTCGTGGTGTGTTCACTATGCACTTTGATCACTATGAAGAAGTACCAAAATCAGTTTCAGAAGAAATTATCAAAAAAAATAAAGGTGAGTAATTGATTTTTACCCCTTTTATGAAGTATAACTACTTATGTGAGAACAGAGAGTGATGAATTCACTTTCTGTTACATATATCCTAAAAAATATAATCTCTAAGGAGGATTTTTAGAATGGCTAAAGAAAAATTCGACCGTTCCAAAACGCATGCTAATATCGGTACAATCGGACACGTTGACCATGGTAAAACAACTTTAACAGCTGCAATCACAACTGTACTTGCTAAGCGCAGTGGTAAAGGTGCAGCTATGGCATATGATATGATTGACGCTGCACCTGAAGAGCGTGAGCGTGGAATCACAATTTCAACTGCACACGTTGAGTATGAAACTGACACTCGTCACTATGCACACGTTGACTGCCCAGGACATGCTGACTATGTTAAAAACATGATCACTGGTGCTGCACAAATGGATGGTGGGATCCTAGTAGTATCTGCTGCTGACGGCCCAATGCCACAAACTCGTGAGCACATCCTATTATCTCGTCAAGTAGGTGTACCTTACCTTGTTGTATTCTTAAACAAATGTGACATGGTTGATGACGAAGAATTATTAGAACTAGTTGAAATGGAAGTTCGTGACCTACTTTCTGAGTACGATTTCCCAGGCGACGATGTTCCTGTAATCAAAGGTTCTGCTCTTAAAGCTCTTGAAGGAGATGCTGAGTGGGAAGAAAAAATCATCGAGCTTATGAATGCAGTTGATGAATACATCCCAACTCCAGAGCGTGACACTGACAAACCATTCATGATGCCAGTTGAGGATGTATTCTCAATCACTGGTCGTGGTACAGTTGCTACAGGTCGTGTTGAGCGTGGACAAGTTAAAGTTGGTGACGTTATCGACATCATCGGTTTAACTGAAGAGCCAAAATCAACTACTGTAACAGGTGTTGAAATGTTCCGTAAACTTCTTGATTATGCTGAAGCTGGTGACAACATCGGTGCATTACTACGTGGTGTATCTCGTGAAGAAATCCAACGTGGTCAAGTACTTGCTAAACCAGGTACAATCACTCCACACACTAAGTTCAAAGCTGAAGTTTATGTATTATCAAAAGAAGAAGGTGGACGTCACACTCCATTCTTCACTAACTACCGTCCTCAGTTCTACTTCCGTACAACTGACGTAACTGGTATCTGCCAACTTCCAGAAGGCGTAGAAATGGTTATGCCTGGAGATAACGTTGAAATGTCTGTTGAGCTTATCGCTCCTATCGCGATTGAAGAAGGAACTAAATTCTCAATCCGTGAAGGTGGACGTACTGTAGGCGCAGGCGTTGTTGCTACAATCCAAGAGTAATTAATTATAATGAAAAAAGGTGAGCTTATATGCTCGCCTTTTTTTGTGTGAAAAATATAGATATTTATGTTTAAGCGAACAAATTATCTTGTCGTTAGGACTGGTACGTATTATAAAGATTTCTTATATACTTCTATATAATATAAGTAGTAGATTTATTTATGTTAGTTT